>CAXNGD010000282.1:0-4430 GCA_964201575.1 Acetobacterales bacterium
CCCGACGAAAGCGACATCGCCTTCGACGGGGCCGAGGGCCTCGCCACGCTGAAGCTGCACGAGCGCATGGTCACCGAGACCGCCATGCCCGCGCTCAACACCAACTCCGCCTCCCAGGCCTTCGCCGCCGGCCGCCTCGGCGCCTTCTACTGGACCACCGCCGTCGTGCGGAACTTCATCAACAGCGTCGGCCAGAACTTCGACTTCCGCACCTACCCGCTCCCCGTCGTCGCCGGCGTGGCCAATGGCACCCTGGCCACCGGCGGTGCGGCCGGCATGATCACCGCGCGCGACCCGGCCAAGCGCGAAGCCGCCTGGAAGTTCCTGCGCTTCTGCACCTCGCCCCAGGGCCAGGCGCTGATGGTCATGAACAGCGGCTACGTCCCCTGCAACCAGCTCGCCATCGACGAGCCGCGCTGGCTCGCCGAGTTCTACCGCGAGAACCCCCGCTTCAGCGCCGCGGTCGCCCAGATGGCGCGCATGGCCCCCTGGTTCGCCTTCCCCGGCGCCAACGGCGTGCGCATCACCGAGTCGATCAACAACAACACCTCGCGCGTCATCGAGCGCCGCGCCACCCCCGAGCTCGCCCTGGCCGATATGGCCAGCGAAGTCCGTCGCATGCTGCCGCGCCGCGGCTGATCCACTCGCACACCGGAGCCCCCGCATGACCAACCTGACCCGCCGCGCCGCCCTCGCCCTCCCCGCAGCCCTCGCGCTGCCCGCCGCCCTCGCTATCCCTGCCATCGCCCGCGCCCAACAGCCGGTCGAGATCACCATGCACTACGCCCAGCCGGCCATCTTCAAGGCCTCCTACGACGCCATCATCGCCCGCTTCGCCCAGATCGAGCCGGCGATCCGCATCAACGTCGTCACCACGCCGAACTACGAGGAAGGTGCGCAGCTCCTCCTGCGCCAGGCCGCCACCAACCAGCTGCCCGACCTCTCCTATCAGGGCTTCAACCGCCTGCGCATCTTCGCCGAGCGCGGCACCGCCCGCGACCTCGCCCCCTTCCTGACCCGCGACGGCGACCCCGCCGCCGCCGGCTATTCGCCCAACATCCTTGCCCTCGGCCGCTTCGGCGGCATCCAGGCCGGCATGGCCTACGCCGCCTCCAACCCGATCGCCTACTACAACGCCGACCTGTTCCGCCGCGCCGGCCTGAACCCCGATGCCTTCCCCACCGACTGGACCGGCGTCATCGCCGCCTCGCGCGCCATCCGCGCCCTGGGCGACGGCAATGAGGGCCTCTACTACAACTGGGGCGGCGACGACTGGATGTTCTCCGCCCTGCTGTTCGGCCATGGCGGAACCATGCTCAACGCGGACGAGAGCGACATCGCCTTCGCCGGCCCCGAGGGCCTCGCCGCCCTGCGCCTGCTCGACCGCATGGTGAAGGAGGGCGGCATGCCCAACTTCAACGCCGCCTCCAGCCAGCAGGCCTTCGTCGCCGGCAAGCTCGGCATGACCTTCCGCTCCACCGCCACGCTGCGCAACGTCATCAACGGCACCGGCAGCAGCTTCGTCCTGCGCACCACCGCCATGCCGATCATCGACAAGGACAAGGGCCGCCTCCCCACCGGCGGCGCCGCCGGCATGATCACCGCGCGCGACCCCGCCCGCGCCGAGGCCGCCTGGGAGTTCCTGCGCTTCTCCACCAGCGCCGAAGGCCAGGCGCTCATGGTCATCAACACCGGCTATGTGCCGATGAACCAGATTACCATCGACGACCCGCGCTGGCTCAGCGAGTTCTACCGCGACAACCCGCTCTTCCTGGCCGCCGTCCGCCAGCTGCCGATCTCGGTGCCCTGGTATGCCTTCCCCGGCGCCAACAGCGTGCGCGTCACCCAGACGATGGTGAACAACCTCGCCCGCATCGCCGAACAGCGCGCCACTCCCGAAGACGTCCTGGCCGACATGGCCGCCGAAGTGCGGCGCATGCTGCCCCGCCGGAGCTGAACGCCATGCCGAGCATCCTGCAACTCTCCGACGCCCATCTCTCGCCGCGTAACACCCTGTTCCGCGGCAACCTCGCGCGCATCCGCGACGCCGTGGCCGCAACACCGCTCGACCTCGTCGTGGCCACCGGCGACCTCTCGCTCGACGGCGCGGACCGCGACGAGGATCTCGCCCTGGCCGCCCAGCTGCACCGCGACTTCCCCGCCCCGCTCCTCGCCCTGCCCGGCAACCACGATGTCGGCAGCCACGCCCACACCATGCCGCGCCAACCGATCGACACCGCCCGGCTGGACCGCTTCCGCACCCATCTCGGCGCCGGCCACGGCATCGTCGACCTGCCGGGCTGGCGCGTGGTCGGGCTGAACTCGGAGATCATGGGCACCGGCCTCGCGGAGGAGGCAACCCAGGTCGCCTTCATCGCCGAAGCCGCCGCCAGCGCCGGCGCGCGCCGCATCGCGCTCTTCCTGCACAAGCCGGTCTTCGTCACCGGGCCGGAAGATCCGACCTTCGACTACTGGTCGGTCCCCCCGCACGCCCGCGCCTCGCTCGCCCCGCTGCTCGACCATCCCGGCCTGCGCCTGGTCGCCTCGGGCCACCTGCACGTGCATCACCACGTCATGCGCGGCCAGGTCGCCTTTGCCTGGGCCCCGCCGCTCTCCTTCGTGGTGCGGCCGGAGGAACAGGCCGGCCTGCCCGGCGCGCGCTGCACCGGCGCGCTGCTGCACCACCTCCACGCCGACCACGTCGAGACGGTGCTGCTCTCGCCCGAAGGCATGGAGACACCGTTACTCAACGACATCCGCCACCTGACCTACGCCGCCCCTGGCTAGCCCCGGCTGGCGATGCCGCGCCAGTGTCACCGAACTGTCGCCAAAGCGTTCGATCAAGTGTCACGCTTCCCTGGCTATGGGGAAGCTTCCGCCCGGTTCGCGGCCCCAGGCCCGAGCCGGGCCACGCGCCATCGCCCCGCCGGGCCAGCCCGAACCGGAGACTCCCATGAAGCTGTCCCGCCGCCCGGCCATCGCCGCCGCCTTCGCCATGACCCTGGTCGCCGCATCGCGCGCCCAGGCCCAGCTGCAGGAGCTGAAGCTCGCCGTCACCGACGTCGTCGGACTGGAGAACCTCCAACGCGAGTACGCCCCCTTCCAGAAGCTGCTGTCCGACAAGGCCGGCCTCCGTTTCGACCTCTTTCCGGTGCCCAACCGCACCGCCGCGGTCGAGGCGCTGAACGCCAGGAAGGTCGACCTGGTGCTGACCGGGCCGGCCGAGTACGTGGTGTTCAAGAAGCGCACCAACGCCAAGCTGGTCGTCGGCCTCGCGCGCAACGAGTATTTCGGCACCATCGTCACCATCGCCGGCTCGGGCATCGACAGCGTCCAGGACCTCAAGGGCCGCAAGGTGGCCTTCGGCGATGTCGGCTCCACTTCGCGCCATCTGGCGCCGATGCAGCTCCTGGCCGATCTCGGACTTGACCCGCGCAAGGATGTGCAGGCCGTGCATATCAACCGCAATGTCGGCGTCGAGGCGATGCGCCGCGGCGACGTGGCGGCGATCGGCGTCAACCGCTCCGACATGGCCGGCCTGCAGCGCCGGTTCCCGGACGCGGTGTTCAAGGTCATCGCCCGCGGCCGCGACCTGCCCAACGACATGATCCTGACCGGCGCTCATATGCCCGACGAGACGGTGGCGAAGCTGCGCGCCGTGTTCGCCGGGAACTCCGATGCCCTGATCGCCGCCATCCTTCTCGGGCCTGACGAGAACCAGAAGTTCCAGGGCATGCGCTTCGTGCCGGGCATCGCCGACCGCGACTACAACTATGTCCGCACGATGTATGCCACGATCGGTCAGCCGCAGTTCGCCGACTTCGTGGGCGACTAGCCCATGGATGCGCTGCCCGTCACGACAGCGGGCATCGACCTATCGGTCAGCGACGTGGCCAAGCGCTTCGGCACCACCCAGGTTCTCGACGGCGTCTCCTTCACCGTGCCTGCCGGCCAGGCCGTGGCGCTGATCGGCGCGAACGGCGCCGGCAAGTCCACCCTGCTGCGCTGTTGCCTGCGCCTGATCGAACCCGACGCAGGCGCGATCCGCCTGCTCGGCCGCGACGTCCGGGCCCTCGACGGCGCCGGGCTGCGCGGCCTGCGCGCCGAGATCGGCTTCGTGTTCCAGAAGCACAACCTCGTCGGCCGCCTCTGCGCGCTCAGCAACGTGCTGCACGGGGCACTCGGCCGCGCCCCGCCCGGCCGCGCCTGGTTCCAGTCCCTGGCACCGGCTGGCCTGCGCGCCGAGGCGATGGACTGCCTCGCCCGCGTCGGCCTGGACGCCATCGCCGCCCGTCGCGCCGACCGCCTGTCCGGCGGCCAGTCCCAGCGCGTCGCCATCGCCCGCGCGCTGATGCAGCGCCCGCGCATGATCTTCGCCGACGAGCCGGTCGCCAGCCTCGATCCCGCCGCCGGCGAGGAGGTGATGGCGC
>CAXNGD010000283.1:0-4382 GCA_964201575.1 Acetobacterales bacterium
AGCTATCACCCGCACGCTCCAGCCGTCCTGCAAACGAAGCTCAATCGTCGTCCGATCAACAATCGTCAGCGCGCGTCGGTGAGAACCCATCGGGACACCCTATCCTATAGGGCCTCCCGGCGGCGTTCGCTCCCGAACTTGAATCCGCCCTTCTTTTTCTACAGAAAAAGAAGAGTCTTACTTGAGGGTGCGGCCGCCCCAGAGCTCGAACGGGCCCATCGGCCAGCGGAAGCAGTCCTTCATGAGCTGGTCGACTTCTTCCTCGGTGCAGATGCCTTCGTCGACGACGCGACGGGATTCTCGGCGGACGGCGGCGTTGATGCGGTTGGCGACGTAGCCCCATTGTTCCGGCTGGTCTTTTACGACGACGGGGTTTTTTGCGCAGCGTCGGGCGAGGTCGCTGACGATGGCGATGGTTTCGTCTGATGTGCTGGGGGCGCGGACGATTTCGGCCATGCGCATGACGGCGCAGGGCTGGGCCCAGTGCCAGCCGACGACCTGGGACGGGCGGCGCGTGGCGTGGGCCAGGGCGGTGATGGGCAGGCCGGCGGAGTTGGAGGTGAGGATGGCGCGCGGGGGGGCGAGCTCGTCCATCGCGCGGAAGACGCGGCATTTGAGGTCGAGGTCTTCGGGAACGGCTTCGACGGTGAGGCCGGCATCGCCGACTGCTTCGGCGAGGGTGGCGACGGGGCGGATGCGGGCCAGCGTGGCGCGGAGATCGTCGGGGGTGAGCTTGCCGCGGTCGACGGCGCGGCGCAGGCCGAAGCGGCCGTGTTCGATGGTGTCCATGGCGGGGGAGAGTTGGGCTGGGTTGGCGTCGAAGAGGCGGACCTGGCAGCCGGCGGTGGCGATGACCTGGGCGATCTGGGTGCCCATGATGCCGGCGCCTACGACTCCGACAATGGGGAGGAACTCGGTCATGGGGCGGCCTTGGTGAAGTTGGGGAGCGGGGGGAGGCCTTCGCGGTCGCGCCAGGTGACGGTGACGCGGTCGCCGATTGCGCAGGGGGGGGCGCCGGGGGGGCCGTCGATGCCGGCGACGAGGCGGGGGCCTTCGTCCAGGTCGATGAGGGCGACCTGGTAGGGCGGGGGGAGTTCGGGGAGGAGCTGGACGTGGACGGTGGTCAGCGAGTGGACGGTGCCCTGGCCCTTGGTTTCGACCCAGTCCAGCACGTCATGGTCGCAGGATAGGCAGAACGGGCGGGGGTAGTGCTGGTGGTGGCCGCAGGCGCGGCAGCGCTGGACCAGGAGGACGCGGCGTTGGGCGCCCTCCCAGTAGGGCCAGAGGACCGGGTCGTCGATCTGCATGCGGTCGATCATGGGCGGGGGTCCTTGCAGGAAGAGTCTTTTTTTCTGTAGAAAAAGAAGCAAAAAGACTTTCATCCATTTGGGCCGGGCCTAAGTGGATAGAAGTTTTTTGGTTCTTTTTTTCAAAAAAGAACATGCTTACTCCTTCGCCAGCACGACGGTGCCGGCAGTCGAGAGTAGCCCACCAACGCCGTGGGCGACGCCGATCTTGGCGTTGGGCACCTGGCGTTCGCCGGCTTCGCCGCGGAGTTGGCGGACGGCTTCGATGAGGAGGAGGAGGCCGAGGGCGCCGGGGTGGTTGTAGGACAGGCCGCCGCCGGAGGTCATGGAGGGGAGCTTTGCCCCCGGCCGGAGGTGGCCTTCGGCGACGAAGGGGCCGCCTTCGCCTTTCTTGCAGAAGCCGAGGTCTTCGAGCGCGAGGAGGACGGTGATGGTGAAGCTGTCATAGGGCTGGAAGACATCGACGTCGCGGGCGGTGATGCCGGCCATGGCGAAGGCTTCGGGGCCGGATTTGGCGCCGGCGGAGACGGTGAGGTCGGGCATTTGGCTGATGTGCCAGTGGGTGTGGCTTTCGGCGGCGCCGAGGATGCGGATGGGCGGTTTGGCGGCGTTGCGGGCGCGGGCGGCGGTGGTGACGATGACGGCGCCGCCGCCGTCGGTGACCAGGCAGATGTCGTTGCGGTGGAGCGGTTCGGCGATGGGGCGGGCGTTGAGGACGTCGTCGATGGAGAGCGGGTCGCGGGACCAGGCTTTCGGGTTCTTCTGCGCCCAGAGGCGGGCGGCGACGGCGATTTCGGCGAGGTGGGCGCGGGTGGTGCCGAACTGGTGCATGTGGCGGGCGGCGATCATGGCGTAGCGGCCGATCGGGCTGGGCAGGCCGTAGGGGACTTCGAGCTGGTGCATGATCGGCACGCCCATGACGGGGGCGGTGCCGGAGAGGGAGCGGGCGCGGCGGCTGCGTTGGCGCGAGGCGTAGGCGATCAGGGCGACTTCGCAGAAGCCTGCCTGGATGGCGGCCATGGCGTGGTGGACCTGGGCTTCGAAGGCGGCGCCGCCGAGGTCGGAGGAATCAGAGAACCTTGGCTGGATGCCGAGGTATTCGGCGACCTGGACGCTGCCTTCCTCGCCCATGTAGTTGACGAAGAGGCCGTCGATATCTTTGCGTTTGAGGCCGGCTTCGGCCAGGGCCTCGCGGGTGGCCTTGGCGACCATGGAGAGTTCGTTTTCGCCGGCGACCTCGCCGAGAGCGGTTTCGGCGACGCCGGTGATGTAAAGCGCGTCGGTCATGATGCGGCCTTGAGGTTTTCGCGTTCGCGGGCGAGTTGCGAGCGGCGGATTTTTCCCGACTGGTCGCGCGGGAGGGCGGGCATGAATTCGTAGCTTTCGGGCAGCTTGTAGGCGGTCAGGCGGGCGCGCATCCAATTTCGCAGGGCGGGTTCGTCCAGCGGGAGGCCGGCGCGGGGCTCGATGATGGCGTGGACGGATTTGCCGAGTTCGTCATGCGGGATGCCGATGACGGCGGCGTCGGCGACCCCTGGGTGCTCGGTCAGGGCGGCTTCGACTTCGGCCGGATAGATGTTGGCGCCGCCGCGGATGATCAGGTCGACGCGGCGGTCGGAGAGGAACAGGTAGCCCTGGGCATCGACATGGCCGAGGTCGCCGACGCTGATGAAGCCGTCAGGGGTGGTCTTGCTGGGCGGGGAGCCGATGTAATAGTAGGTGGGCTCCGGATGGCTGGCGGGGCGGAAGAAGATTTCGCCGACTTCGCCGATGGGGACTTCGTTGAAGGCCTCATCGAGGATTTTCATCTCGGCGCCGGCGGGGCGGCCGACGCTGCCGGGGTGCAGAAGCCATTCGTCGCCGCGGATCAGGCAGGCACCGGCGGCCTCGCTGGAGCCGAAGGCTTCGATCACCTTTTCCGGTGCGGTCAGTTCGATGCACTTGTGTTTGAGCCAGGGCGGGCATGGGGCGGCGGTCACGAAGATCGATTCGATGCTGGAAAAGTCGCGCGTCTCGATATCCGGCAGGCGGACGATGCGCATCATCATGGTCGGCGCCAGGAAGCCGAACTGGACGCCGTGGCGTTCGATGAGGTCCATCGCCAGCGCTGCATCGAAGCGTTCCATGACCACGATGTGGTGCTCGTCAAAGATGCCGTAATGCGACCAGGAGAAGGGCGAGTTGTGGTAGAGCGGGCCGGCGACGAGCTGGACCTGGCCGGTGCGCATCCCCACGTTGCCGCCGAGCAGCATCTCGCCGACCGGGCGGGCCCACGGCTTGGGATCGACGATGATCTTCGAGCGTCCCGTGGAGCCGCCGGAGCCGATCGCCTTGCCGGGATGGGCGGTGATGTCGGGCAGAGCAGAGGCGTCCGTCGTGGCGTGGCGCAGGGCGGTGATGTCGGCCTTGGACAAGTCGGCGTCGTCGCGGTCGGCGATCACCAGTTTCTGGTCGACCAGGCCGGTGATGCCGCGGAACTCGATGTCCGGCATGCGCGGGCTGAGCGGCAAGGTGCAGGCGCCGAGCTTCCAGGCGCCATAGGCCGCCGCGTAGTGCTCCAGGCTGTTGTAGATGCCGATGCAGACCATGCTGCTGGCATCAACGCCTTTGGCGGCCAACAAGCGGGCGGTGCGGTTGGACCAAGCCTCGAGCTGGGCATAGGTCAGGGTGTCTTCGGTGCCGTCCTGCCGGGCCAGGGTGATGACCGTGGCGTCCGGCCTGGCGCGGGCCAGTTCGGTGAGGCGGGTGCCGAAGGAGATGGTGCGGGTCATGGTCTCATGTCCAGGTCGAAGGGAAGGAAGCCGGGCTCTGCCCGGACCCGCCAGGGGGCCAAGCCCCCTGGACCCTTAAATTACAAGGTCCAGGGGCTTGGCCCCTGGCGGGTCTGGGCGGAGCCCACCCTTGCTTTCATCCTGCCCTCTCTTGTGCCAGTTGCGAACGACGAATCTTGCCCGACTGGTCGCGCGGCAGGGCGGTCATGAATTCATAGCTCTGCGGCATCTTGTACGCCGTGAGCCGTTCGCGCATCCAGGCGCGCAGGGCGGGTTCGTCGAGGGTGATGCCGGTGCGGGGTTC
>CAXNGD010000284.1:0-4371 GCA_964201575.1 Acetobacterales bacterium
CGAGGCCTTGATGAAGGCCTCGATGCCCCCCCGTGCCGAAGGCGCTTTAAACGGAAGGGGTCTGGGGCCGCCGGCCCCAGCGGGTCCAGGGCAGAGCCCTCGCCTTTCTTACCCCAAGACCCGCCCAGCGACGGCATCGAGCTTGGCCTTCATGGCCGGGTCGCGCTTGGAGGGCGCGGTGATCAGCGCGTGTTCCAGCGCTCGGTCGCAGCCGGCGGGGCACAGGTCGCGCTCCTGGCCCAGCATGGGGACGAGGTCGCGCACCAGGGCGCTGGCGTGTTCGGCGTTGGCCAGCAGCACCTTGACCACCGCCTCCACGGTGACGTGGTCGTGGTCCGGGTGCCAGCAATCATAGTCGGTGACCATGGCGATGGTGGCGTAGCAAAGCTCGGCCTCGCGGGCGAGCTTGGCTTCCGGCATGTTGGTCATGCCGATCACCGAGCAGCCCCAGGCGCGGTACAGGTCGCTCTCAGCCTTGGTGGAGAATTGCGGGCCCTCCATCACCAGGTAGGTGCCGCCGCGGGTGACCGACAGGCCGATCCGGCGGGCGGCGGCCTCGGCGGCGTCGCCGATGCGCGGGCAGACCGGGTGCGCCACGGAGACATGGGCGACGCAGCCCGAGCCGAAGAAGGTTTTTTTGCGGGCGAAGCTGCGGTCGATGAACTGGTCGACGATGACGAAATGCCCGGGCGGCAGCTCGGCCTTCAGGCTGCCCACTGCCGAGAGCGAGATCACATCGGTGCAGCCCATGCGCTTCAGCGCGTCGATGTTGGCGCGGTAGTTCAGCTCGGTGGGCGAGATTACGTGGCCTCGGCCGTGGCGCGGCAGGAAGACGCAGCGCGTGTCGCCGAGCCAGCCTTCGAGGAGCTCGTCGGACGGATCGCCCCAGGGGGTGGCGACCTTGACCCAGCGTGTGCGCTCGAGGCCCTCGATGTCGTAGAGGCCGGAGCCCCCGATGATGCCGATGACGGGCTTGATCATGAAGGCTCCAAAAAGGATTCTACTTTTTGTGAACAAAAAGGAGCAAAAAAACTTTATCCATTGGCATCCGTCAGAATCGGGGAGGCCCAGCTAAGTCCAGGAAGTTTTTTTGCTTCTTTTTGTTCACAAAAAGAAGACTCTTCCCTTCCTTCCCCTAGTGAACGTCCGCCCAGACGCGCCGCTTCACCGCATAGGTGATCCCGGTCATGAAGATCAGGAACAGCACCACCTTGACGCCCAGGCGCTTGCGCACTTCCATCTCCGGCTCGGCGATGTAGGCGAAGAAGGTGGTGACGTCGCGGGCCATCTGTTCGACCGAGGCGCGGGTGCCGTCGGCGTAGTCCACCTGGCCGTCGTTCAGCGGTGCCACCATGGCGATCTGATGGCCGGCGTAGTATTTGTTGTAGTTCATGCCGTCGCCGATCTTCATGTCGGCGGGCGCCTGGTCGTAGCCGATCAGCAGGGCATAAAGCTGGTCGGCACCGCCGGCGCGGGCCTTGACCATGACCGAGAGGTCCGGCGGATAGGCGCCGTTATTGGCCGCGCGGGCGGCGCGCTCGTTCGGGAACGGCGAGCGGAAGCGGTCGGACGGCTGGCCCGGACGTTCCATCGGCTGGCCGTCATCACCGATATCGCCGATCGTCACCGCGGCGGCGAGCGCCTCGATCTCCTTCGCGGTCAGGCCCAGGCCATCGAGGTTGCGATAGCGGGCCTGTTTGACGGCGTGGCAGACGGCGCAGACTTCCTGGTAGACTTGGAAGCCGCGCTGGGCGCTGGCGCGGTCGAAGGTGCCGAAGGGTCCGTTGAAGCTCCAGCTCTGGGCGGGGAACTTCATGTCCGCCTCGGCGGCGACAGCGACGGAGGGCGTGGCGAGGGCAAGCACTGCTGCCGCCGCGGCGATACGAAGCAAGTTCATCACGCCTTCTCCATCGGCTTGGCTGCGGCACCGCCGGGGATCGGCCCACCTCCACCGGCACCGAGCACGGCGCGGCTGATGCTTTCGGGCAATGGCAGCGGCCGTTCGAACTTGCCCAGGATTGGCAGGATCACCAGGAAGTGCAGGAAGTAATAGGCGGTGGCGACGCGCGAGATCCAAACCCACACGCCTTCCGCGGGCTTGCCGCCGGCGATGCCGAGGACCACGCCAGCCACCACCAGCACCCAGAACAGAATGCGATAGACCGGGCGGAAGCGCGCACTGCGCACCGGCGACGTGTCAAGCCACGGCAGCACCGCCAGCACCGCGATCGCGCCGAACATCAGCAGCACGCCGCCGAGCTTGTCCGGCACCGAGCGCAGGATGGCATAGAACGGCAGGAAGTACCATTCCGGCACGATATGCGCCGGCGTCACCAGCGGGTTGGCCGGGATGTAGTTATCGGCATGGCCGAGGAAGTTCGGCGCGAAGAACACCAGCACGGCGAACACCAGCAGATAGACGCAGATGCCGACGCTGTCCTTCATCGTGTAGTAGGGATGGAACGGCAGCGTGTCCTGCGGGCCCTTGACGTCGATGCCGAGCGGGTTGTTCGAGCCGGTGATGTGCAGGGCGGCGATGTGCAGGAACACCACGCCGACCAGCACGAACGGCAGCAAATAGTGCAGGCTGAAGAAGCGGTTCAGGGTGGCGTTGTCCACCGAGTAGCCGCCCCACAGCCAGGTGACGATGCTCTCGCCGACGATCGGGAACGCCGAGAACAGGTTGGTGATGACGGTCGCGCCCCAGAACGACATCTGGCCCCAGGGAAGCACGTAGCCCATGAAGGCGGTGGCCATCATCAACAGGAAGATGACCACGCCGAGGATCCACAGCAATTCGCGCGGGTTCTTGTAGGAACCGTAATACAGGCTACGCAGAATGTGGATGTAAACCACGATGAAGAACATCGAGGCACCATTGGCGTGCACATAGCGCAGCAGCCAGCCGTAATTCACGTCGCGCATGATGCGCTCGACCGAGTCGAAGGCCATGGTGGCATGCGGCGTGTAGTTCATCGCCAGGAAGATGCCGGTGGCGATCATGATCACCAGGTTGACCATATTCAGGGCGCCGAAATTCCACAGGTAGTTGAAGTTGCGCGGGGTGGGAAACACCCCGTACTCCTTCTGCAGCATGGTGAAGATCGGAAGGCGGGAGTCGATCCAGTTCAGCACCGGATTCGGGATGTCGCTCTTGTGCAGGCCGGCCATGTAGATGTGCTCCGAAGGCTGCGATCCCACGAGAAGGGGCGCGCTCAGTCGTGGGTGGCGTGGCGATCAGCCGATCTTGATGTTGGTGTCGCCCTCGAAAGCGTAAGGGGGGACCGGCAGGTTCGTCGGCGCGGGTCCGAGGCGGATGCGGCCCGAAGTGTCGTAATGGCTGCCGTGGCAGGGGCAGAACCAGCCGCCGTATTCGCCGCGCACCTCGGTGCTGCGGTTGCCCAGCGGGATGCAGCCGAGATGGGTGCAGACGCCGACCACGATCAGCCATTGGTCCTTCCCGGTCTTGACCCGGGTGGCGTCCGTGGCGGGGTCCGGCAGGCGGCCCTTGTCGTCGGCGCGCGCCTTGGCGATCTCTTCGGCGGTGCGGTGGCGCACGAAGACCGGCTTGCCGCGCCACATCACCGTGATGGCCTGTCCGGCCGTCACGGGGGCGAGGTCCACCGTGGTGGAGGACAGCGCCAGCACATCGGCGGCGGGGTTCATGCTGTCGACCATCGGCCAGACGATGGAGCCCGCGCCAACAGCGGCACCGGAGGCGGCGACCAGCTTGAGGAAGTCGCGCTTCGTGACCTCGGCCCCGCCCGTCTGCGGGGCGACATGGGGGGCGGCGGCGCTTTCAGCCATGCGTGACCTCGAGTGATCTGCCCTTGTGGGGCGTTACTTACCTGACCCAAGCAAGCGGGTCGGCAAGCGCCCCGCACGGATCGTCGTCAGCCATCGCCCCGCCGCGCGAACCGGGCCACCACTGATGCGTGGCAACCACAATCCCGACCGCGATGGAGCCGTCAACCGCCGAATAAGCCCAAGAAGCGCGTGCGGCAAGGGCGTATCCGGGTTTTGGATGCAACTTCACCATAGGTCTGCCGTGCCCCCTCCGCAACATGCCCGCGTTGGGCTATATCTGCTTCCTAGCAGCCTGTCGGACTTAACGCGACGCGGAAGCTGTCGGTAGAATTGTTGCATCGCTTCGCCGTTTTTGCTGTTTGGATATCTGCTGGATGGGCAATTTCCGTCTGATTGACCGCGAGACCGGCTTTCTAATGCCACCATCGGTGGATGAGTGGCTGCCGCAGCGGCACCTGGCTCGGTTCGTGGTTGAGGTGGTTGAGAGGCTGGATTTGCGGGCGCTGACCGGCAGCTACCGTGGATCGGGCGAGGCGTCGTATCACCCGCAACTGCTGCTTGGCT
>CAXNGD010000285.1:0-4351 GCA_964201575.1 Acetobacterales bacterium
GCCATCCATCGACTGACCGGGAAAATGCAACTCCAGGACGTTGGGGCTGAACGAAAACAGGCGGCGGACCGAAATTTTCGCGGCGATCGTGACACAGAGCGGGTCAGGCGGGGGCGGAAATTCGGATTCTTAGAGGTGCCCTTAAGTCATGAGGGTCCAGGGGGCTCGGCCCCCTGGTTTCCTTGGTCTTTGATCTTCAGCCGGCGTCGGCGGCGACTTTCATCGAGACGATCTTGTCCGGGTTGCTGACCATGCCGCTGCCGCCGGCGCCGCGCTTGATGGCGTCGATGTGGTCCATGCCTTCGGTGACCTGGCCCCAGATGGTGTATTGGCCATCCAGGTGGGGCGCGGGAGCGAACATGATGTAGAACTGGCTATTGGCGCTGTTCGGGTCGCCGGTGCGGGCAGCACCCACGGTACCGCGGACGAAGCCGCGCTGGCGGGTGAATTCGGCGGGCAGGGTGCCGAGGTCGGAGCCGCCGGTGCCGGTGCCGGTGGGGTCGCCGCCCTGGGCCATGAAGCCTTCGATCACGCGGTGGAAGACGGTGCCGTCATAGAAGCCCTGGCGCGCCAGGGTCTTGACCCGTTCGACATGGCGCGGGGCCAGGTCAGGCAGGAGTTCGATGACGACGCGGCCATCCTTGAGTTCCATGTAGAGCGTGTTTTCGAGGTCGGCCATGGTCGTCTCCGTAGGGTTTTGAAAGATCAGCTTTTCACGTCAGCGGCGACGCGCAGGCGCACGATGCGATCCGGTGGGCTCGGCACCTGGCCCGACTGGCCCTGGCCGCGCTTGATGCGGTCGACGAATTCCATGCCGGAGACCACCTGGCCCCAGATGGTGTACTGGCCGTCCAATCCGCTGTTCGGCGCGAACATGATGAAGAACTGGCTGTCCGCACTATCCGGGCTCTGGCTGCGGGCAGCGCCGACGGTGCCGCGCAGGAACCTGCGGGTGCGGGTGAACTCGGCCTTCACATTCCCGCGGCCGCTGCCGCCGGAACCTGAGCCGGTGGGGTCGCCGCCCTGGGCCATGAAGCCGTCGATGACGCGGTGGAACGGGGTGTTGTCGTAGAAATTGGCGCGCGCCAGCATCTTCACCCGCTCGACATGCAAGGGGGCGATCTCCGGCAGCAGCTGGATCACCACACGGCCATCCTTCAGGTCGAGGAACAGGGTGTTCTCGGGATCCGTCTGGGGCGCCTGGGCCAGGGCGGGGGGGGGCAGGGCGGGGCTGGCCGCGACGGCCAGGGTTGTGGCAAGCAGGGTGCGGCGTTTCATCGGCAGGTCTCCGGGTTCAGTCGCGGGCGCGCACCTTGGACATGGTGCGCTCGAAGGTGGTGGGCGAGACGAAGGATTTGACATCACCGCCGAGCAGGGCGATTTCCTTGACGAAGCGCGACGAGATGAACTGGTGGTGCTCGCTGGCCATCAGGAAGGTGGTCTCGATGTCCGGGCGCATCCGGTAGTTCATGCCGGCCATCTGGAACTCGTAGTCGAAATCCGAGACCGCGCGCAGGCCGCGGATGATCATGCGGGCGCCAAGGTCGCGGGCGAAATGGACCAGCAGGCCGGTGAAGGCCTGGACCTCGATGGTGGCGCCGGTGCGCGCGGCGATGGCGGCGCATTCGCTGGTTACGAGGTCAACGCGTTCCTCGAGTTCGAACAGCGGGCCTTTGCCGATGTTGATGGCAACGCCGACCACGAGGCGATCCACCAGCCGGGCGCCGCGGGCGATGATGTCCAGGTGGCCGTTATGGATCGGGTCGAACGTGCCGGGGTAGAGGCCGATGCGCTCAGCCATTCAGTCGTCTCCTTGCTTGGTCCTGGTTTCGCCCGGGCTATCGGTGTTTGTGGCGCCATCGCTGGGCGCAGTATCCTCGGGCGCGTCGTCTTCGACCACCAGGAAAACGCTGGTCACGCGCTCGCCGGCGTCGACGCGGAACAGGGTGACGCCCATGCCGGAACGGCCGATGATGCGGACCTGATCGGCGGGCAGGCGGATCAGGCGGCCGGCATCGGTGACCAGCATCACGCCGTCGCCGTCGCGGACGGGCAGGGTGCCGGCAACGGTCCGGCCGGTGCGCGGGGTCAGGGTGATGGCGGCGATGCCCATGCCGCCGCGGCCGGCGACGCGGTATTCATGCGCCGAGGAGCGCTTGCCGAAGCCGCCATCGGTGACGGTGAGGAGGAATTCTTCGGCTGCTTCCAGCTCGGCGATGCGCTCGGGGCTGAGCGTGACTTCCTCGGTGGCTTCGTCGGCTTCGATCGCCGCGGGTGCTTCGGTTTCCTCGTCGCCGGCGCGGCGGCGGGCGTTGGCGACGCGGAGATAGGCGGTGCGTTCTTCCGGGCTGGCGGTGACGTGGCGCAGGACGGAGAGGCTGATGACGCTGTCCGCGGCGCGGCCCTCGGCCAGCTTGATGCCGCGCACGCCGGAGGAGTCGCGGCCGGCGAAGACGCGGAGCTGGTCGTCGGTGGCCTGGAAGCGGATGCAGCGGCCGAGCTTGGTGGCGAGCAGGACGTCATCGCCTTCGCGCAGGGTTGCGACGCCGATCAGTTCGTCGCCCTCGTCCAGCTTCATGGCGATCAGGCCGGAGGAGCGGACGTTGCGGAAATCCGACAGGCGGTTTCGGCGGACATTGCCGGACTTGGTGGCGAAGACCAGGTGCAGGCTGTCCCACAGGGTTTCGTCCTGGGGCAGGGGGAGCACCGTGGTGATCGTGTCCTGGCCCAGATCGGGCAGGAGGTTGACCAGGGCGCGGCCCTTGCCGGTGGGGCCGCCCTCGGGGAGTTTCCAGACCTTCTCGCGGTACGCCTTGCCGCCGCTGCTGAAGAACAGCACCCATTGATGGGTGTGGCCGTTGAAGCTGCGGGTGACGATGTCGTCGCCGCGGGTGCTGGCGGCGGAACGGCCGCGGCCGCCACGGTTCTGTTGGCGGAAGGTCTCCAGCGGGGTGCGCTTGATGAAGCCGTCCCGGGTGATGGTGACCACCATCTGGCCGGGCTCGATCAGGCTTTCGTCGTCCTGGTCGGCGTCAGTGTCGGCGATGCTGGACATGCGCGGGGTGGCGATTTCGGCCCGGACGGTGGCCAGTTCGGCCTTCATGACGTCCATGCGCTGCGGCCGGCTGGCGATGACGGAGAGCAGGTCGGCGATCTTGGCCGCGACCTCGCCCATTTCCTCGTTGATCTTCTCGCGTTCCAGCCCGGTCAGTCGGGCGAGCCGCAGTTCCAGGATGCCGCGGGCTTGTTCCTCGGTGAGGCGGACGGTGCGGTTGCCCGCGGGATCGGTGACGAGGAGGTTGCGCTCGTCCTCGATCAGTTCGAGCAGCGGAACCACGGCTTCGGCCGGCCAGTCGCGCCCCATCAGCCCCGCCCGGGCGGTGGCGGCATCGGCGCTGGCGCGGATCAGGGCGATCACTTCGTCGATATTGGCGACCGCGAGGGCGAGGCCGACCAAGAGGTGGGCGCGTTCGCGGGCCTTGGCGAGGTCGAAGCGGCTGCGGCGGAGGATAACCTCCTCGCGGAAGCGGATGAAGGTGGCGATGGCGTCGCGCAGGCCCATCTGGCGCGGCTGGCCATTGTCCAGGGCGAGCATGTTCACGCCGAAGCTGGTTTGCAGCTGGGTGAAGCGGAAGAGCTGGTTCAGCACCACTTCCGGGGTGGCGTCACGGCGCAGTTCGATGACGATGCGCATGCCGGAGCGGTCGCTCTCGTCGCGCATGTCGCCGATGCCCTCGACCTGTTTGGCGCGGACGAGTTCGGCGATTTTCTCCAGCAGGACGGATTTGTTCACCTGGTAGGGGATTTCGGTGACGATGATCGCCTGTCGGCCGCCGCGCAGGTCTTCGAATTCGGTGCGGGCGCGGATGATGATGCTGCCGCGCCCGGTGTCGAAGGCCGAGCGGATGCCGGAGCGGCCCAGGAGAATGCCGCCGGTGGGGAAGTCCGGGGCGGGCACGATCTTCATCACGTCTTCGAGCGAGATCTCGGGATTGTCGATCATCGCCAGGGTGGCGTCGATGATCTCGCCGGGGTTGTGCGGCGGGATGTTGGTGGCCATGCCGACGGCGATGCCGCCGGCGCCGTTGATCAGCAAATTGGGGAAGGTGGCCGGCAGGACGCGGGGTTCCTCGTCCGACTCGTCGTAGGTCGGCTGGAAATCCACCGTGTCGCGGTCGATGTCGGTGAGCAGGAACATCGCCGCCTTGGACAGGCGGGCCTCGGTGTAGCGCATGGCCGCCGGGGGGTCGCCGTCGACCGAGCCGAAATTGCCCTGGCCGTCGATCAGGCGGACGCGCATGGAGAAGGGCTGGGCCATGCGGACGAGGGCGTCGTAGATCGCGCTGTCGCC
>CAXNGD010000286.1:0-4349 GCA_964201575.1 Acetobacterales bacterium
GGGCCGCGTTGCCTTCCGGGCGAGCGATGTATGGCGGGAGGGCGAGGGCGCCGACCTTGTGCAGCAATGCGCCCAGGATGGCCGGGCCGACATTGAACCGTAGCAGCACTTCGCCGCCGACATTGCCGCGAACCACCGTGGCGGACAGCGTCGAGTCACCATCAAAATTCAACACGTCTCCCACGCCAAGGCGGCGGGCGTTGCGAGCGAGGGCGTGCCAGTCGCCGTCGGCATTTGGGCGATCCAGGGTGATGCCGATGCGTGCCGCGCCGCGCCGCGCCATTAACTTGGCCGGGATCACCTGGGTGTCGTTGACCACCATCATGTCGCCGGCACGCAACAGGGTAGGCAGGTCGCGGACCACGCGGTCCTGCAGCCCATCGTGCGTCACGTGCAGCAGGCGGGCACTGTCACGCGGGTTGGCCGGGTGCTGCGCGATGCGGACTTCCGGCAGGGCGAAGTCGAAATCTGCGGTTTGCATCAGGGTTGAGCGGCTGCGACCCGCCGCATCAGGCGCACCAGTGGAAAGGCGATCAGCAATGCCCATGCCCTGCCCAAGATCTGTCCGCCGAGATAGTCGAGGCTGCCGAAGGCGAGGGTGAGAAAGACGACGGAGTCCACGACCAACCCCACTGCGGACGACGCGAGCATCGCCAACAACAGTCGGCGGCGTTGCAGCGGCGTGTAGACGGCAAAGTCTGCCAGTTCGCTGATCAGGAAGGCAACGCCGGAGGCAAGCACCAGCGACGGCGGGGCAACCAGCAGCGACAACGCCGCACCCGCGACAATGGCTGCCAGCGCCCAGATCGGCCCCGAGAGGCGCTGCACGATGTCGCGCAGCACCAGGGCGGCCCCGATCATCAGCACACCGGATGGCGCCATCAGGCCAGGTGCCACCGGGATCAGGCACGGCCCGCCGGGGATGCAGACCGTGCCGACATTCCCGATCATCCAGTTCGCCATCGGGATGCAGGCAAGGAACAGCGCGGTCGCAATCGCTCCGAGCGCGGAGAACGGCAGCACCCGATCAATCCCGGAGATAGGTTGCGATTTCAATCAGGTTGCCATCGGGATCGCGGCAATAGACCGAGGTGATCGGGCCGAGTGCGCCGACCTTGGCGGCGGGACCTTCAACGATTGCCACGCCGCAGATGGTCAGGTGCTCCACCACATCGCTCGGACGGATGGCGGTGATGAAGCACAGGTTCTGCGCCCCGGGCACTGGCGTGGCCGCGGTGTTGGGCCGCACTTCGTGGGACACCGGATCGAGGTTGATCTTCTGTCCGCCAAAGCGCAGCGCCGTGCGGTTGCGCGGTCCGAATTCCTCGCGCTCCATGCCCAGGACGCGTTGGTACCAGGAAGCGGTGACCTCCATGTCGCGGCAGGACAGGACCATGTGATCGAGGCGGTCGACGGTGAAGCGCATCTACTCGGTGCCTTCGTAGAAGTCGTTGCCCTTGTCGTCGATGACGATGAAGGCGGGGAAGTTCTCGACCTCGATGCGCCATACCGCCTCCATGCCGAGTTCCGGAAATTCCAGCACTTCGACTTTGCGGATGCAGTCCTGGGCCAGCCGCGCGGCCGGGCCGCCGACGCTGCCGAGGTAGAAGCCGCCGAATTTGCGGCAGGCTTCGCGAACGGCGCGGCTGCGATTGCCCTTGGCCAGCATGATGAAGCTGCCGCCGACAGCTTGGAAGGCGTCGACATAGCTGTCCATGCGCCCGGCCGTTGTCGGGCCAAAGCTACCGGTGGCCAGGCCTTCGGGCGTCTTCGCCGGACCCGCATAGTAGACCGGGTGATCCTTGATATAGTCGGGCAGGCCACCGCCGCTGTCGAGCCGCTCCTGAAGCTTGGCATGGGCGATGTCGCGGGCGACCACCATGGTGCCGGTGAGTGCCAGTCGCGTCTTGACCGGGTGCTTGGTGAGTTCGGCACGGATCTCGCGCATCGGGCGGTTCAAGTCGATCGGCACGACCTCGCCGCCCAGGATGTCATCCGTTGCTTCGGGCAGGTACTTGCCCGGATCGGTTTCCAGGGCTTCGAGGAAGACGCCCTCCGGGGTGATCTTCGCCTTTATCTGGCGGTCGGCGCTGCACGACACGCCGATCCCCACCGGCAGGCTGGCGCCATGGCGCGGTAGGCGGATGACCCGGACATCGTGGCAGAAGTACTTGCCGCCGAACTGGGCGCCGATGCCGATGTTGCGGCTGATCTCCAAAACCTTCTGCTCCATCTCCACATCGCGAAAGGCATGGCCCGCCTTGCTGCCGGTGGTGGGAAGCTGGTCGAGCCATTTCGTCGATGCCAGTTTGACGGTCTTCAGCGTGCTCTCGGCCGAGGTGCCGCCGATGACGATAGCCAGATGGTAGGGCGGGCAGGCGGATGTGCCGAGCGTCTTCATCTTGGTTTCAAGGAACTTTACGATCCGCTCGGGGGTCAGGATCGCGCGGGTTTCCTGGAACAGGAAGGACTTGTTGGCCGAACCGCCTCCTTTGGCGACGAACATCAGATGGAATTCATCGCCACGGTGTTCGCCAGGGGCTGCCATGATGTCGAACTGCACCGGCAGGTTGTTGCCGGTATTGACCTCGGTGTACATGTCCAGCGGCGCCATCTGGGAATAGCGCAAATTGGTCTCGGTGTACGTACGGTGCACGCCCCAGGAGATCGCCTCCTCCTCGTCGCCCTCGATCCAGACGCGCTGGCCCTTCTTGCCGAAGACGATCGCAGTGCCGGTGTCCTGGCACATCGGCAGCACGCCACCGGCCGAGATATTGGCGTTCTTCAACAGGTCGAGCGCCACGAAGCGGTCATTGCCGGAGGCCTCCGGGTCGTCGAGGATCGCGCGCAGGCTGGCCAGGTGCGCGGGCCGCAACAGGTGCGAGACATCGCGAAACGCCTGGAATGCCAGGTCCGACAATGCCTCGGGCTTGATGCGCAGCACCGACTTCCCATCGCAGGTGCTGGTGGACACGCCCTGGATGTCGAGCTTGCGCCACGGCGTCGGGTCGGGGCCGAGCGGAAACATCGGGGCATAAAGGAAGTTTGAAGGCCGCGGCGGCATGGCGTTCATCTGCGGAGGTCTCCAGGGAGGCTGGATCAGGTTTCGCGGGGCGGTGTGCGGCGGCGAAATGCATCAAGGCTGACAACTTGTGGCGTCTCGGTCGCGGCGGGTGGCTCGTCGGCTGCGGTGGCTGCCTCGGCGGGTGGCGGCTGAGGTTCCGCAGGCGGCGTATAGCCGAAACGGACACCGAAACGCACATGCGGGTCGGCGAATGCGGTGATCGCGCCGATCGGGATGATCAGCGTGCTGGGCACGCCGCCGAAGGACAGCCCGATGCTGACATGCCCGGCACCCGGCGTGCCATCGCCTTCATCGACGCCCAGATCCCAGAACTGGTGCTGCAGCACGATCGTCATTTCCTGGGGGTATTGCGCGCGCAAGCGGGGCGGGATCACCGTGCCGGGATCGTCGGTGCGGAAGGTGAGATAGAAATGGTGCTCTCCCGGCAGCCCGTTCTGCGCCACGAACCTGATCGCCTGGACCGCAACCTGGCGCATCGCCTGGTCGGTCCAGGTGTCGTAGGGCATCAGGCTCTCCGGCGCGCTAGGCCCGGCCGTGTCATTGTCGTCTTCCATCGCTCGCCTCGCGGTGCAGCACAGTCCCATAGCGCCTGGGACATGCGCAGGAAAGGCCATCGACGGGTCCGGGCAGTGTCAGCAGCGTCGCTAGGGCGGATTCAGCGCCTCGATGCGCAGGCGGATAGGACAATCCTCGGCGTGCGCCCCTGGAAGCCATCCGAGGCTCATCAGGAACTCCCCGACGATTTCACCTCCGGTGAAGCGGAAGGTCTGGCGGAACAGGCGCACCCAGGCGGGCTTGTCGCGCGGATGGTGCGCATCCAACCAGTCGGCGAAGCCGCCATGGCTCTCGCGCAAGCCCTGGATCACCTTGGCATTGGCGATGATCGCCTCGACCTTCAGGCGGTTGCGGATGATCCCGGGGTCCGCCAGCAAGCGGGCCTGGTCGGCGGCGCCGAATGCCGCAACGCGATCGACCGAATACTCGGCAAAAGCCGCGCGCATGGTGGCGCGCCGTTTCAATACGATTTCCCATGACAGTCCGGCCTGCATGATCTCCATGCACAGCCTTTCGAACAACACCGCCTCGTCGCGCGACGGGAAACCGTGCTCAGTGTCATGATCCCGGATTTCCCAGATGAACGACAATATAGTTGTACGAATCATTCGAATCTGCCATGAATATCAATATGTTGTGTCTGTCATGGTGGTGAGTTCATGGAACACCCAGCGGGTGAATCGGATGATGGCTCTCTGCGGGTCGATTT
>CAXNGD010000287.1:0-4340 GCA_964201575.1 Acetobacterales bacterium
TACCGCCATGCCTTGCGCAACGCCCTGTTGCCGGTGGTCACGGTGATCGGCATCGAGGCCGCCTTCCTGATCGGCGGGCTGATCGTCACGGAAACCGTGTTCAACATCCCCGGCGTGGCCCGCTTCCTGGTGGAGGCGATCCGAGCGCGCGACTATCCGATCGTGCAGAACCTGGTGATGCTGATCGCGGTTGTGGTCGTGGTGGTGAACTTCATCGTCGACATGCTGTACGCCGTGCTCGACCCGCGCATCAAGTATTCGGGCTAGGACGATGGCAGCAGCATCCCACCAATCCGAACTCAACCGCGCCGGCGCGGGCACCAGCGGTGCCTGGGGCCACACCGTGTTCTTCGTCCGCTCATACCCGCTCGGGGCATTCGGCGCGGTGATCATGGTGCTGTTCGTGCTCGCCGCCATCTTCGCCGACGTCATCGTCGCCCTGAGCCCGCTGGCCACCAATCCGCGCGCCTCGCTTGCCGCCCCCGGCGGCGACTACCTGATGGGTGCGGATTTCATGGGCCGCGACGTCTATGCCCGCATCGTCTACGGCGCGCGCATCTCGCTGGCCGTCGGTATCGGCTCGACCGCGCTCGGCTGCATCTTCGGCGTCACCATCGGCCTGGCCAGCGGCTATCTCGGCGGCTGGTTTGACCTCATTGTCCAGCGGTTGATGGACATCATGCAGGCGCTGCCGCTGCTGGTGCTCGCGCTGGTCTTCGCCGCAGCCCTCGGCCCGTCGCTGCCGAACACCATCATCGCCATTGCCATCCCGCTGGTCCCGGCAGTCGCCCGCGTCATCCGCTCCAACACGCTGGCCTTGCGCGAGTTGGCCTTCGTCGAGGCGGCACAAGCCACCGGAATGAGCGAGTGGCGCCTGGCCATTCGCCACATCCTGCCCAACACCATCGCGCCCTTGATCGTGCTGGCAACGGCGCAGCTCGGCAGCACCATCCTGACCGAGGCCTCGCTGTCCTTCCTCGGCCTCGGCGTGCCCGAGCCGCATCCAAGCTGGGGCCGCATGCTGTCGGAATCGGCCGCCGAATACATGCGCCGCGCCCCCTGGCTGGTCATCTTCCCAGGCCTTGCCATCAGTCTCGCGGTCTTCGGCACCAACCTGCTGGGCGACGCCTTGCGCGACGTCCTGGACCCGAGGCAGCGCGGATGAGTGAAGCGCCCATGCTGGAAGTTACGGGCCTGCGCACCCTGTTCTTCACCCGCCAGGGTCTGGTGCGCGCGGTCGATGACCTGTCCTTCCACGTCAACCGCGGCGAGGTGCTGGCCATCGTCGGCGAGTCCGGCTGCGGCAAGAGCATCACCGCGCTCTCGGTCATGCGCCTGGTCCCCACGCCCCCCGGCCGCATCGAGTCCGGCACGGTGAAGCTGGAAGGCCGCGACCTCCTGGCACTGGACGAGGAGGCGATGCGCGCCGTCCGCGGCAACGATATCTCGATGATCTTCCAGGAACCGATGACCAGCCTGAACCCGGTGCTGACCATCGGCGACCAGATCGCCGAGGCCGTGCGCCTGCACCAGGATGTCTCCAGCGACCAAGCTTGGGCCCGTGCGGTCGAGATGCTCAACCTGGTGCGTATTCCCGAACCCGTGCAGCGCGCGAAAGAATACCCGCACCAGCTCTCCGGCGGCATGCGACAACGCGCGATGATCGCCATGGCGCTGGCCTGCAACCCCAAGGTGCTGATCGCCGACGAACCCACCACGGCGCTGGACGTCACCATCCAGGCCCAGATCCTCGACCTCATCGTTAAGCTCCAAGAGGAGCGCGGCAGCGCTGTCATCCTAATCACCCACGACCTCGGCGTGGTTGCCGAAACCGCGCACCGCGTGGTGGTGATGTATGCCGGCCGCAAGATCGAGGAAGCCAGCGTCGAGGACCTGTTCGACGCCCCGCTGCACCCGTACACCCACGGGCTGATGGCCTCGGTCCCGCGCCTGGCCGTCCTCAGCGGCGGCCCGGTTGTCGAACGGCTGCAGGAAATCCCCGGCATGGTCCCCGCTTTGTCCGCCCTGCCCCAGGGCTGTGCCTTCGCCCCGCGCTGCACCCATGCCGACGACCAATGCCGCGCCACCTACCCTGATTTCGTCGAGCGTC
This sequence comes from Acetobacterales bacterium, assembly GCA_964201575.1. GTDB lineage: Bacteria > Pseudomonadota > Alphaproteobacteria > Acetobacterales > Acetobacteraceae > CAMDGX01. The sequence continues at coordinate 2,111 of CAXNGD010000287.1, forward strand.
GCCCCAGCCACTTCGTCGCCTGCTGGCACGCCGAGCGCCTGTATGGGAGCGCACCATGACCGCACCCGCCCCCTCGCTTCCAGTCATCGAAGTCGAAGGCCTCAAGAAGCACTTCCCGACCCGCAAGGGCCTGCTCCGCCGCACCGTGGGCCAGGTCCATGCCGTCGACGGCGTCAGCTTCAGCATCGCCGAGGGCGAAACCCTCGGGCTCGTCGGAGAGAGCGGCTGCGGCAAATCCACCGTGGCGCGCACCGTCATGCGCCTGGTTGAACCCACCGACGGCACCATCCGCCTCGGCGGAACGGACGTCACCCGCCTGTCCAAGACCGACATGCGCCCCTTCCGCCGCCAGATGCAGATGGTGTTCCAGGACCCGTTCAGCTCACTGAACCCGCGCATGACCGCCGGCGCGATCGTGCGCGAACCCCTCCTCGTCCACGGCGTCGCCAGCGGTGCCGCGGCCGACGCGCGCACCGCCGAAATCTTCCAACAGGTCGGCCTTCGCGCCGCCCAGATGACCAACTTCCCGCACCAGTTCTCCGGCGGCCAGCGCCAGCGCGTCTCCATCGCCCGTGCGCTCGCGCTCAACCCCCGCCTGATCGTCGCCGACGAACCGGTCTCGGCACTCGACGTCTCGATCCAGGCACAGGTCATCAACCTGCTGATGGACCTGCAGCGCGAGCACCGCCTGTCCTACCTGTTCATCGCCCACGACCTCGCCGTGGTAGAACACATCAGCCACCGCGTGGCCGTCATGTATCTCGGCAAAATCGTCGAATACGCCGACAAGCGCGACCTCTTCCTCCGGCCGCAGCACCCGTACACCGAGGCCCTGCTCGCCGCCGTCCCCGTCCCCAACCCGCGCCTCAAGCGCAAGAAGACCCTCCTGCAAGGCGACGTTCCCAGCCCGGTCCGCCCGCCCCCCGGCTGTGCCTTCCATACGCGCTGCCCCGACGTGATGGACCGCTGCAAGATCGACACCCCTGTGCTGCGCGAAGGCGCCCCGGGCCACCTCGCCGCCTGCCATCGTCTGGACGCATAATCGGCACGAGGACAGGAGACCAGGCATGAGCGGCGACGGCAGGATCATCACTTCGCGCAACGGCGCCATCGGCACCATCACCATCGAGAACCCGCATCGCCACAACGCCATCTCCAACCCGATGTGGACGGCGATCACCGAAGCCGCCTTCGCCCACGACGCCGACCCGGAAGTCCGCGTCATCACCATCGAAGGCCATGGCCGGAAAGCCTTCGCCTCGGGTGCAGACATCTCCCGCTTCGAATCCGCCGAAGCCCCGGTCACCCGTGGCGGCGGCGCCTTCTCCACCGCCTGCGCCACTGTGCACGGCGTCTCCAAGCCCACCGTCGCCATCATCCGCGGCTGGTGCCTCGGCGGCGGCATGGCGCTGGCCATCAGCTGCGACCTGCGCCTGGCCAACGAAGCCGCCCGCTTCGGCATCCCCGCCGCCAAACTCTCGATCGGTTACCCCGTGGACGGCCTGCGACGCATCGTCGAACTGGTCGGCCTGGCCACCGCCAAGGAGATCATGTTCACCGCCCGCCAGTACAACGCCACCGATGCGCTCCGCCTGGGCATGGTCAACCACGTGCTGGCCGACGACGCGATCGACGCCTTCGCCACCGACTACATCGCCAGCATCGCCGCCGGCGCGCCGCTGACCCAGAAAGGCGCCAAGCTCGCCCTGCGTGAACTCGCCCGCGACGAAAGCCAACGCAACCTCGCCGCCGCCGAGGCCATCATCGCCCAATGCGCCACCAGCGCCGACCATGCGGAGGGCACGCGGGCGTTTCTGGAGAAGCGGCGGCCGGTATTTTCGGGCAGGTAGAAGAAAGCATGTTTTTTTTGAAAAAAAGAACCAAAGAACTTTTATCCGTTTGGCTCCCGTGTCCAAGACTGGGCAAATGGATGAAAGTCTTTTTGCTTCTTTTTATACAGAAAAAAAAGACTCTTCGTTTGAAGGGCACCACCATGACCCGCGAAGCCTGGCACCGCCACTACACTGACCCCAGATTTCCCAGATGAACGACAATATAGTTGTACGAATCATTCGAATCTTCCATGAATATCAAGACGTTGTGTCTGTCATGGTGGTGAGTTCATGGAACACCCAGCGGGTGAATCGGATGATGGCTCTCTGCGGGTCGATTTTGACCGCCGCCTGAAGCTGGAATTCCACGGCAGCCGCATCACCTCCGATGCCGGCAT
>CAXNGD010000288.1:0-4314 GCA_964201575.1 Acetobacterales bacterium
GAAGACGACGGTTTCGGCGATCGTGGCCTGGTCGGCGGCGGTCTCGGACATCGGTGGTCCCCCTGGGAGAATCGGAGGACTGCAACAGATTCAGCACTTTACCCCTTTGTCACGCGAATTCCGCAGACACGTTCACCCGATTGCCCTGATAGGGCCGTCCCCCGGCGCGGCAACAACCTGCTCTGATATGGTATCGTGGCGGCCCCGTGAAACAGGAGCCCGCCCATGCCTCTCCTCGACGGCCCGCGCTGGGGACCCGCCGACCCCGGCCCGGCCCAACAGCTGATCCTGCTGTGCCACGGCCTCGGCGCCGATGGACAGGACCTGATCGACCTTGCCCCCTACTGGGGCCGCACCCTGCCCCATGCCGCCTTCGCCGCCCCCGATGCGCCGGAGGCATGCGACATGGGACCGTTCGGCCGGCAATGGTTCTCGCTGGGCGATCGCGCGCCGGCCAGGATAGCCGCCGGCGTGGCGGTAGCGCGCACCGCGCTGGACGGTTTCATCGATGCCGAACTCACCCGCCTGGGCCTCCCACCCGACGCCTACGCGCTGATGGGCTTCAGCCAGGGCGCGATGACGGCCCTGTATACCGGCCTGCGCCGGCCGGTCGCCCCGCGCGGCGTGCTGGCGTTTTCCGGTGCGCTGGTGGCGCCCGACCGGTTGGGCGAAGCGATAGCCCGGCCGCCAGTGCTAATCGTGCATGGCGAGGATGACGCGGTGGTGCCGGTCGAACGCTCCAGGCAGGCGCAACAGGCGCTGGAGGCCAGCGGCTTCGCGGTCCAGGCGCTGTACTGCCCGCGGCTCGGCCATGGCATCGACGATGCCGGGCTGTCCGCCGGCGCGCTGTTCCTGCAACGGGTCTTCTCGGGCGGATGACACCGCGATGAAACCCGCCTCCTCCGGGTTGCGGCCCCTGGATCGCGGTGCGATGATCGGGATGTTTTCGACGACGCATGCGGCAAGGCGATTCGGGCGAAGGCGATGCCCCGTCCCGCCGATGCTGTCCACGACGGGGGTATTTCTTGCCGGACGGCGGCCACCACTATCCTGCATTGGTTCTGAACGCGGATTTCCGCCCGCTCTCCTATTTTCCGCTCTCCGTCTGGTCGTGGCAGGATGCGGTGAAGGCGGTGTTCCTCGACCGCGTCTCGGTGCTCAGCGAGTATGACCACGCGGTTCACTCGCCCAGCCTGACCATGCGCCTGCCCAGCGTGATCGCGCTCAAGGACTACATCGCCACCTCGCGACGCCCGGCCTTCACCCGGTTCAACGTCTTCCTGCGCGATGCCTTCGCCTGCCAGTACTGCAGCGAGCGCGCGCCGGCACCGGACCTGACCTTCGACCACGTGATCCCGCGCAGCCGGGGTGGTCGCACCACCTGGGAGAACGTGGTCACCGCCTGCGGGGCCTGCAACCTGCGCAAAGGTAGCCGGTTGCCGCGGGAATGCCGGATGTTTCCGCGCGCTGAGCCGTGCCAGCCCACGACCTGGCAGCTGCAGGAAAACGGCCGGGCCTTCCCGCCAAACTATCTCCACGAGAGCTGGCGCGACTATCTATACTGGGACAGCGAGCTGGAGAGCTGACCCCTCGCGCCGACACCCGCGCCAAGGCGGGAAGGAGACACAATGGGAGAGACGCCATGGCGATATCGCGACGTGGATTGCTGTTGTCCGGCGGCGCGCTCATGACCGCCGCAGCCGGGCCGGATGACGAGGCGCGCGCGGCGGGCTGGTTGCGTGCATGGGATTCGCAGGGAACCCACCGCACCGCCACGGCAGGCGACGAAGCCGGAGCCGAGTGGCTGGCCGCCGAAGCCCGGGCCATCGGGGCGACGATTGCCTTCGAGCCGTTCCCGGTCAGCCGCATCGATGTCGACATCGCCTCCGTCGAGATCGAGGGCGAGCGGATTGCCGGCGAGAAGATGTTCGATTCGCCGGACACGCCCGATGGCCGGGTGATGGCGCTGGCCTCGGCGGGGCCGGGATTGGACAACCCTGGGCAAGCCGACGTCCATGTCCTCGAACTTCCGCCGACGGCGGTCTACAGCCCGGAGTTCACCCGCTTCCGGCGCGAGACCATCAGCAAGGCGCTGGTGGTCATCACCAAGGGCGAGTCGCCGGGGCTGGCGCTGCTGAACGCCGAATCCTTCATCGCGCCGTTCGGGCCACCGATCCTTCTGGTGTCGAGCACCGAGGGCGCCAAGATCATCGCTGCGGCCCGGCGCGGCGCAGCCCTGCGTGTGTCTGTCCGCAGCCGACGCACGCCAACCCAGGCGCGCAATGTGGTGGTGACGATCGCCGGACGCGATCGGAGCCGACCACCGCTGGTGGTGATGACGCCGCGCTCATCCTGGTGGCAGTCGACGTCCGAGCGCGGCGGTGGGTTGGTGTGTTGGCTGGAGGCGTTGCGAGCGTTGCGGGCGAACCCGCCGGGGCGCGATGTGGTGCTGACGGCCAATTCGGGGCATGAGCTCGGCCATACCGGATTGGATGCGTTCCTGGCCGGCCGGCCAGGCTGGGACAAGCCGGGCCGGGCCAGCTGGATCCACTATGGTGCCAATATCGGCGCGGCCGGGGGGCAGTTGTTCATCCAGTCCAACGCCGATGATCTCAGGGCATTGTTCGCAGCCGAGCTGGGCCGGGCCGGCCGGGCAGCGGACCGGCTGGCCGAGAAGACCGTCGTTCCAAACGGGGAGACCCGCGACATCCACAAGGCGGGGGGGCACTACCTGACCCTGGTCGGGTCCAACCGGCTGTTTCACCTGCCGCAGGATCGCTTCCCGGACTCCGTGGACGTGCAGCGGATTGCCCAGATCGCGGCCGGTAGTGCGAAGTCCGTCATGGTGTTGAGCCGGTAGCTACCTTGCCCGGGCCGCCAGGGCGCGGGCAGCCCGAAGATCGAGGTCGGAGCGGTTGTCGGTCAGGATCGGGCCACTCAGCCAGGATGGGCTGGGCTCGGCCAAGGCGGCCAGGAGGCGGTCCGCCACGCCCACCGGGGCGATGGACAGCCGGTTACGAGCCTCGGACAGCGTCACCTCGCTGTTCCAGGCGAACAGGATCGTGTTGCCCTCATCGATCTCAGCCGAAAGCAGGCCGGCGAACACCGAGGCCAGGGTGGCCACGATCGGGGCGAGGATGAGGTCGGGCTGGCCAGCGCCGTAGACGTTCAACGCCACCACGCCGCCCGGGGCAAGGCGGCGGGACACCGCCTGATAGAACTCGCGTGTGGCAACATGGGCGGGGATCTGGCCGGTGGCGTAGAGATCGATCACAACGACATCGAACAACGCGGTGCTGGCGTCGACGAAGCGGCGCGCATCGGCGGTGACCACCGGAACGGTCAAGCCGAAGCGGCGACGCGCAATATCCGTGATGCCAGGATCGATCTCCACGCCAAGCGCTCGCAGGCCGGGCCAGGCACGGGCGGTGGCCTCGATGGCCGAACCACCGGCCGCGCCGAGGAACAGGACGCTCTGGCCCTGCAGGACGCTCTGGCCCTGGGCCAGGGCGGGGGCGGCCGCCAGGCTGTCCCAATACTGGCCGGTGGGACCACCATCGCGACGCCGCAGGGATTGCACCACGCTGGGGGTGTTGATGGATAGCAGCAGCGCCTCGGGCGTATCAGCCACCAGGATGGTGTTGTACGGCGTTTCCATTACCTCGACGAAGCCGGCGTTGAAATCGCGTTGAGCGCCAGCGGCGGGGAGGACCGGCAGCAGCAGAAGTACGGCATGGCGGGGTCGGATCCCTGTCGCCATCGCCGCAGCGGCGGCGAGAACGGCGGCGCTGGCGTAACCCCCGGTCAGGCCGAGGAGCGGGACGGCGAGGAAGGCACCAAAGAACGTCCCGCCGATGCTGCCCATCGCGCCGAGTGCGGAGACCGCGCCAGAGGAGGCGGCGACCGCACCTTGCCGGGCGAGGCGCGCGACACAGAGCGGCGATACCGCTGCCAGGGCCAGCGAAGGCGGGCCAAGCAGGATCGCCGAGGCGGCGAGGGCACCGGCGGTCGGTCCTAGCAGGGCCTCGGCCTGGGCGCTCAGTGCCCGACCGAGCCAGGGGGTCAGGGCGGCCCAGAAGGCGCCGATGGCGAGCAGGCCCGGCAGCAGGCGTTCGGCGTGGCGACCGCTGCCGAGGCGGCCACCGAGCCAGTAGCCCAGGGTCATGAAGGTCAGGGTGGTGCCGATCAGGGCGCCCCATTGGTGGATGGTCTGGCCGAAGGCGGGAGCCATCAGACGGCCACCGAGCAGTTGCAGCAGCATCACGGTCCAGCCCGCGGCGAAGGCGGCAAGGCCGATGACAAGGGCGGCCTTCG
>CAXNGD010000289.1:0-4307 GCA_964201575.1 Acetobacterales bacterium
TCGGGGCGGGGCGCACGGTGATCCGGCACGCCTGGTGGATCAGCTGTTTCCCGGGGGTTGCCATCGCGCTGACCGTCCTAGCACTGAACCTGGTAGGCGAGGGCCTGAGCGACGCGCTGAACCCAAGACTCGCCCGCAAGGGCCGAGCATGAGGCGGATAAAAGTTCTTTGGTTCTTTCTTTCAAGAAAGAACTTCTTTTTGAAAAAAGAAGCAAAAACTTTTATCCATTTGCATCCAAGCGGCGGCGTGTGATGAGCGACGTGTTGCTCGCGGTTGAAGACTTGGTGGTCGCTTTGCCCCAGGGCGCGGAGCGGCCGCAGGCGGTGGACGGGATCAGCTTTACGCTGGCGCGCAATGAGATCCTTTGCATCGTCGGCGAGTCCGGTTCGGGCAAGTCGATGACGGCGCATGCGATCATGGGGTTGCTCCCGGAGCCGCAGGTGCGCGCGACCGGCGGGCGCATTCGCTACCAGGGCGAGGATCTGCTGCAGGCCGGTCCGGCGCGAATGCGGGCGCTGCGCGGGCACAAGCTGGGCATGATCTTCCAGGAGCCGATGACCGCGCTGCATCCGATCATGCGTGTCGAGGCGCAGATCGCCGAGGTGATCCAGCAGCACGTGCCGCTGGACCGCGCGGCGTTGCGGGCGCGGGTGACGGAGTTGCTGCTGGCGGTCGGGCTGCCGGATCCCGACCGGTTGCGCCGGGCCTATCCGCATCGGCTGTCAGGGGGGCAGCGGCAGCGGGTGATGATCGCGATGGCGCTGGCGCTGGGGCCGGACATCCTGGTGGCGGATGAACCTACGACGGCGCTGGACGTGACCACGCAGGCGCAGATCCTGGCGCTGATCCGCGAGATCCAGGCGGCACGACAGATGGGCGTGCTGTTGATCACCCATGATTTCGGCGTGGTGGCCGAGGTGGCCGATCGGGTCGCGGTGATGCAGCATGGCAGGATCGTGGAGATCGGTGCGGTGGCGCAGATCCTCGAAGCACCGCAGCACCCGTACACGCAAAGCCTGATCGCCGCGGTGCCGCGCCTGACCGCGGCCCCACGCCCGCTTGCGGCGGATGCCCCGATGGTGCTGGAGGCTGAGGCGGTGACCAAGGTGTTTCGCCAGCGCAGCTGGATCCCCGGGCGCGGCACCGAGGTGGCCGCGGTGAGGGGCGTGAGCCTGGCGTTGCGACGCGGCGAAACGGTGGGCCTGGTCGGCGAGTCCGGCTCTGGCAAATCGACATTTGCACGGTGCGTGGTAAGGCTGCTGGAAGCGGACTCCGGCACCATCCGGCTCGACGGCACCGATATCGCGCAACTCGGGCGCCGTGCGATGCGGCCCTGGCGCACGCGGATCCAGATGGTGTTCCAGGACCCCTATGCCTCGCTCAACCCGCGCCGGCGCGTGGGGGATATCATCGCCGCCGGGCCGTTGGCGCATGACGTCCCGCGCGCCGAGGCCGAGCGGCGGACGACCGAGCTATTGGCCCTTGTCGGCTTGGATCCGTCCTCGGCGGGCCGCTACCCGCATGAGTTCTCCGGCGGTCAGCGCCAGCGGATCGGGTTGGCACGCGCGTTGGCGATGCAGCCGAGCATCCTGGTGGCCGATGAGCCGGTCTCGGCACTGGATGTTTCGGTACAGGCGCAGGTGTTGGCGCTGTTGGCCGATGTGCGGGCGCGGTTTAACCTGTCGATGCTGTTCATCACCCATGATCTGCGCGTGGCCGCCCAGGTGTGCGACCGGGTTGCGGTGATGTATCGTGGCGAGATCGTGGAGCTGCGGCCGACGGCGGAGTTGTTCGCCGACCCGCGCCATCCATATGTGCGCGACCTGTTGGCCGCAGTGCCCGGACGGCGCTGGCTGCCGGCGGTTGCCGGCTGATGTTGTGGGAGAGTGAGCGATGACCGAACCAACCTATGACACCATCATCATCGGCGCCGGCATGTCCGGGTTGTATCAGCTGCACCGCTTGCGCGAGCTGGGCATGAAGGTGCTGGTCCTCGAAGCCGGCAGCGGCGTAGGTGGCACCTGGTACTGGAACCGCTATCCCGGCGCGCGCTTCGACTCCGAGAGCTACTCTTACGGCTACTCCTGGTCCAAGGAGCTGCTGGAGGAATGGGACTGGACCGAGCATTTCTCGCCGCAGCCACAGACCGAACGCTACCTGAATTATGTCGCCGACAAGTTCGACCTGCGGCGCGATATCCGCTTCGCCAGCCGGGTCGCCTCGGCGCATTGGGACGAGGCCGGCCGCCGCTGGAACCTGGCACTGACCGACGGCACGCCGTTCAGCGCGCGCTTCCTGGTCACCGCGCTGGGCCCGCTCTCCGCCCCGGTGGTGCCCGTGATCCCCGGCCTCGCCGACTTCAAGGGCGAGGCCTACTACACCGCAACCTGGCCGAAACACCCGGTCAGCTTCGAGGGCAAGCGCGTGGCGGTGATTGGCACCGGCGCCACCGGGGTCCAGACCATCCAGGAAGTGGCCAAGACCGCCGGCACGCTGACGGTGTTCCAGCGCACGCCGAACTGGTGCGCCCCGCTGCTGAACCGCCCGATCCCCAAGGAGGAAATGGCTTCCATCCGCGCCGGCTACCCCGCCCTGTTCGAGCGCTGCCAGCAGACCTTCGGCGGCTTCATCCACACCGCCGATCCCCGCGCCACCTTCGACGTCACCCGCGAGGAGCGCGAGGTATTCTGGGAAAAGCTGTACAACGAGCCGGGCTTCGGCATCTGGGTGGGCAATTTCAGCGACATCCTGATGAACCGCGAAGCCAATGCCGAGCTCAGCGATTTCGTCGCCCGCAAGATCCGCGGACGGGTCAAGGACCAGGCCGTCGCCGAAAAGCTGATCCCGAAAAACCACGGCTTCGGCACCCGCCGCGTGCCGCTCGAGACGCGCTACTACGAGGTCTATAACCAGCCCAACGTGCGTCTCGTCGACATCAAGGAGACGCCGATCGAACAGATCACCGAAGGCGGCCTGCGCACCAGCGCCGAGGCGTTCGAATTCGACATGATCATCTACGCCACCGGCTTCGACGCGCTGACCGGCAGCTTTGACCGCATCGACTTCCGCGGCACCGGCGGGCAGCGTCTGAAGGACAAGTGGGCCAACGGGCCACAGACCTTCCTGGGCGTCCAGGTCGAGGGCTTTCCCAACATGATGATGGTCATGGGCCCCCACACCGCGCTCGGCAACCTGCCGCGCAGCATCGAGTACAATGTCGAATGGGTCGCCGGCCTGATCGGCTTCCTGCGCCAGCATGGTCACACCCGCGCCGAAGCCACCGATGCCGCGGTGCAGTCCTGGACCGACCACGTAAAACAGGCCGGCCATGGCCTGCTGTCCAACGAGGTCGATTCCTGGATGACTGGCGTCAACCGCAACATCGGCAAGGAGACCCGCATCATCGCCCGCTACAGCGGAACCGCGCCCGGCTACCGCATGACCTGTGACGCCGTCGCCGCCGGCGGATACCGGGAACTGCTCCTGGCCTAACCCGCCCGCGCCCGCATCTCGTCACTCGGCTTGCGATCCGCCACCTGGGCATAGACCGCAACCGCCACCACCAGTACTGCGCACATGACGCCGAACAGCGTGCGATACGCCTCCTCGGACCGGCTGCCATCTGCCATCGGCGCGAAGGCCCCAAGGATGACGCCCGACAGGCTCTGCATGCATGCAACCCCAAGCATGACGCTGGTGTTGAGCGTGGACATGCCGCGGCCAATCAGGTGGTCGGGAAAGATCGCCCGCCCATGCGCCATGATCATCGTGCTGGCCGGGCTGACAAAGCCGATCGCCAGCATCGCCCCAATCGCCAGCCAGGCCGGCGGCTGGCCGACCAGCGCCAGCACGGCGAGCACCGAAGCCACCGCCACCGAGCCCGCCACTGCAATCCATTTGCGCGTGTCCAGCACCCGGTCCAGCGGCCCGATCACCACCATGCCCAACTGATACGCCAGCACCGCGGCCAGCAGCACATTGCCCGCGGCCACCGCCGACAGCCCATGCACCTCGCGCAGATACGGCCCGCCCCACAGCCCCTGGACGGTGAATGTACAAGCGTAATTGCAGAAATTCAGCACCAGGATATAGGGCAACGCCGGGCTGCGCAGCGCCTGGCCAAGCCCGCGCAACATCTCGCGCGGCGTCTCATCCTTTCGCGCCAGGAACGGATGCCCGGGCGGCGCATCCCGCACAACCAGCCACACGGCAACGGTGGCCAGCGCGGTGAAGATCACCACCGCCCCGAAGATGACCCGCCACCCGACAATCTGCGTCCCCCAGGCCAGCGGCGTGGTCGCCAACA
>CAXNGD010000290.1:0-4284 GCA_964201575.1 Acetobacterales bacterium
GGTGTGCCATCCATCGACTGACCGGGAAAATGCAACTCCAGGACGTTGGGGCTGAACGAAAACAGGCGGCGGACCGAAATTTTCGCGGCGATCGTGACACAGAGCGGGTCAGGCGGGGGCGGAAATTCGGATTCTTAGAGGTGCCCTTATGTTGACCAGCTGCGCAAGACGCGGACGCTGTTGGGGCGGAGCCGGTTCGCGCCGCTGGAGCGGGTCGAGGAGGATGCGCTGATCGCGCGCATGACCCGGCCGGGGCCGCCGGGGGCGGACTGAGCGCATTCCCTTCCGCCGTGCGGCTGGTAAGCTGTGGGGGTGTGAGGGGGATCGGGGCATGAAGATTTCGGCGGTGCGTATCCGCAAGCTGCGCGGCACGATGGCGACGAGCGGGCGGTTCTGGGAAGACCGGATGGCGCGGCCGATCGATGTGTATGCGGAGTACCGCGACACGCAGCGGCGCGACGAGAACGAGGGCGGCGTCCAGCTTGACGACCATCGGTTCCAGATCGAGGCCTGTTTCGTGCAGGTGGAGGCCGATGACGGGCTGGTGGGGATTGCCGGGCCGGTCAGCGAGGCGGTGGGCGGCATCGTGGCGCGCAGCCTGCGCAAGATCGTGATGGGCAAGGACCCGATCGCGCACGAGATGCTGTGGGACCAGATGCACCGGATCATGGTGCATGGCCGGCAGGGCGATGCGATGCTGGCGATCTCGGCGATGGATTGCGCACTGTGGGACCTGAAGGGGCGGTGGCTGGGGGTGCCGGTGTACCGGCTGTTGGGCGGGCCGACGCGCGCGGCGGTGCCGGCCTATATCTCGACGCTGGGCTTTGACGTGCAGGATCTCGGCCGGGTGCGCGAGCGCGCCATCATGTTCAAGGACCAGGGCTACCAGGCGCAGAAATGGTTCTTCCGCCATGGGCCGATGAGCGGGCATGAAGGGATGCGCAAGAACGTGGCGCTGGTGCGCGCCGTGCGCGAGGCGGTGGGCGAGGATTACGACATCATGTTCGATTGCTGGCAGGCGATGAACGCGCCGTATGTGATCGAGCTGGCCGAGCGGATTGCCGAATACCGGCCGCGCTGGCTGGAGGAATGCGCGATGCCGGACCGTATCGACAGCTATCGGGCGATCAAGGACAAGACCAGCATTCCGCTGTCCGGCGCCGAACACGAATACACGCGCTGGGGCTTCAAGCGGTTCATCGATGCCAAGGCGCTGGATGTGCTGCAGCCGGATATCTACTGGTGCGGGGGCCTGTCCGAGACGCTGAAGATCACCGCGATGGCGACGGCGGCGGACCTGGTGGTGATTCCGCATGGGCATTCGACGCCGGCGGGGATTCACTTTTCGCTGGCGCAGTCGCCGATCCATACGCCGTACCAGGAATACCTGGAGAAGTGGAACGCCATCCACCAGCACTTCCTGTTGCATCCCGTGCATCCGGTGCGCGGGATGATCCATTGCAATGATCGGCCGGGGCTGGGGATGGATCTTGATCCGCGGCGGTTTGAGGCGGAGACGGAAGTTTTTGCGGCTTAGAAGAAAGATGTTCTTTTTTGAAAAAAAAGAACAAAAAAACTTTTGTCCGTTTGCCCGGCGTTCGATGCCGGGCAAACGGATGAAGTCTTTTTGCTTCTTTTTCTTCAGAAAAAGAAGACTTCCTGACTTGAAAGGACCAGCTCATGCAGTTCGGCATTGCCATCCCTACCGACTCCGATTCCTGGCGCATCGCCGCCGCGGCGGAGGAGTTGGGGTTCGCCTCGGCCTGGTTCTACGACACGCAGATGCTGAGTGCGGATTGCTTTGTGGCGATGGGGGCGGCGGCGGTTAAGACCAGCCGGATCCGGCTGGGGACCGGGGTGCTGGTGCCGTCCAACCGGATTGCGGCGGTGACGGCCAATGCGTTTGGAACGCTGAACAAGCTGGCGCCGGGGCGGATCGATTTCGGGATCGGCACCGGGTTTACCGCGCGGCGCGCGATGGGGCTGGGGGCGGTCTCGATGAAGTCGATGGAGGAATACATCCGGGTGGTGCAGGCGCTGTTGCGGCGCGAGACGGTGGAGACGGAGATCGAGGGGGCGGTGCGGTCGATCCGGTTTCTCAGTCCGGAGTTGGGGCTGATCAACACGACCGACGACATTGCGCTGCATATCTCGGCCTATGGGCCGCGCGGGCAGGCGTTGACGGCGAAGCTCGGGGCGGGGTGGCTGGCCTTTGTGGGCGATGAGGCGAGTACCGTGGGTTGGCTGTCGGGGATGCGGGCGACCTGGGCGCAGGCGGGGCGGGCGCAGGGGGATTTGGTGGCGACGGGGTTCGCGCTGGGCTGCGTGCTCGACGAGGGCGAGGGGTATGACTCCGCGCGGGCGATGGCGCAGGCGGGGCCGCGGGCGGCGGTGCTGCTGCATCGGGCGGCGGATGCGGCGCTGTCGGAGTTGCCGAATACCTCGCCGGTACCGGAGTCGGTGGCCGCGGTGGTGGCGGGGTATGTCGAGATGGCTCGCGGCTTCGCGCCGGCGGATGCGCGCTATCTGGAGAACCATACCGGGCATCTGATGGCGGTGAAGGACAGCGAGCGGCGCTTCGTGACCGGGGAGCTGATCCGCGAGATGACGTTCACCGGCACCGAGGCGGCGCTGACGCAGCGGATCGCCAACATGCGGGATGCTGGCTACACCGAGTTCACCATCCAGATGGTGCCGGGGCAGGAACGCGCGATTGCGGATTGGGCGCGGATCATGCGGCGGCTGGGAATTGGAGCGGCACGATGACGGTTTCGGGTGACGAGGCGGCGCTGGCCGAGCGGCTGGTGGCGCGGTTCTTTCGCTATCTCGCGGTGAGCAGCCAGAGCGATGCGCGGGCGACGGTGGTGCCGAGCACGGCCGGGCAGTGGGACATGGTGCGGCTGTTGCAGGGGGAGCTGGAGGCGCTGGGGCTGGCGGATGTGCATCTGGACGCGCATGCCTGTTTGACCGCGCGGCTGCCGGCGACGGTGGCAGGCGCCCCGCGGATCGGATTCTGTGCGCATGTCGATACGGTGGATATCGGGTTGTCGCCGGATATCAAACCGCGTCGGGTGTTCTTCGATGGCGGCGATATTTGTTTGAATGCGGGGCGGGATATCTGGATGCGGGCGGCGGAGCATCCGGAGTTCCTGCCGTATGTGAACCAGGAGTTGCTGGTGACCGACGGGACATCGGTGCTGGGGGCGGACAACAAGGCGGCGGTGACGATCGTCATGGATCTGCTGTCGCAGCTGGTGCGCGAGAAGCCGGCGCATGGCGATATCGTGGTGGCGTTCGTGCCGGACGAGGAGATCGGGCTGCGCGGGGCCAAGGTGGTGGACCTCAAGCGTTTTGCGGTCGATTTCGCCTATACGATCGACAGCTGCGAAGTGGGGGAATTCATCTTCGAGACGTTCAACGCGGCGGCGGCCACGGTGGAGATCGAGGGGGTGACGGCGCATCCGATCAACGCAAAGGGGGTGATGGTCAATCCGGTGCTGGTGGCCGCCGACCTGATCACGCGGTTCGATCCGCTGGACACGCCGGAGCATACTGAGGGGCGGGAGGGGTATTGCTATGTGACCGGGATGACCAACAATTCGGCCACCGCCACGGTGAAGATCAACCTGCGCGATTTCGAGCGCGAGGGGCTGGAGGCGCGCAAGGCGAAGGTGGCGGCGCATGTGGCGGCGACGCAGGCGAAGTTCCCGCGGGCGAAGCTTCGCGTCACGATCGAGGATGTCTATGCCAATATCGCGGAAAGCCTGGGCAATGATCGGCGCTGTCTGGAGCTGATGGAGCGGGGGTTCAAGGAGTTGTCGATCACGCCACGGATCTTTCCGCTGCGTGGCGGCACGGACGGGTCCGCGCTGTCGGCGCGGGGGGTGCCGACGCCGAACTACTTCACTGGCGGGTTCAACTTCCATTCGCGGTTCGAGTGTTTGCCGGTGCCGGCGTTCCTGCTGGCGTATCGGTTGACGGATCGGCTGGTGCGGCTGGCGGCGACGCCAGGATAGGCCGGCCTGATTGGCAACGAGGCTCCATGCTGCTAGCAGCCTGTCGGAGTGGAGTAATACCAACCGCCCCAACCTCGGACTCTCGGCTGTTTCCAACGGTGGCATTCTCTGATTCCCTTGTCTCTGGCTGCGATTCGCGGCGTTGAGGGCGGTCATGGGCACGGCGATCACGATCACCAATCTGGCGCACTCATCGTCTTCGCTGCGCCAGCTTTCGGCAAGGACGAAGTCTGCGGCGGTGGCGCGGCGGCTTCTGGCGTTGGCGTTG
>CAXNGD010000291.1:0-4261 GCA_964201575.1 Acetobacterales bacterium
GCTACGACGCCATCGTCCAAGCATGCAAAGACGCATGGAACTTCCTCGCCGAAGACCCAATGCGGATCGCATCCATCGGACATAGGCAGTGCGCGTGTGTCAGAAGCTAGGGCGGTTGGTATAAGAGCGAAAAACTTTTATCCGCTTGGCGCCCGGACCAGGGGGAGCGCCGCGGCCACCAGCGGGTCCAGATGTGACGTATTTGCATCCAACTCGATCAGCCGGCGGCGCATCGGCTTCGGCCAGAACTGGTTGATGTGCCCCGCGATCGCCGCCGCCGCCGCCTCTTCCGGCAAATGCCGGAAAAACGCCGCGATCTGCCCGGACATCTGCACCAGCCTTGCGCCCTCCTCGGCATTCATGCCCCGCCCCCCGCCGTAAACCCGCCCGAAGTAAACCCGATCGCCCCGTCCGGCCGCGCCACCGCCACCAGCCGAACCCCCAGCGCCGCCGCCCGCTCGATCGCCAGCGAAGTCGGCGCCGATATCGCCACCACCGTCCCCGCCCCGAAAGCCGCCACCTTCTCCACCATCTCGAACGAACACCGGCTGGTCAGCACCACAAACCCATCCCCCGCCGCCTGCCCCGCCCGCAAACACCCACCAATCAGCTTGTCCAGCGCATTGTGCCGCCCAACATCCTCGCGCACCAACAGGATCGCCCCGTCCGCCGCACACCACGCCGCCGCATGAACCGCCCGCGTCGCCGCATGCAACACCTGCCGCCCCTCCAGTTCCATCAGCGCCGTTCGTATTGCCGCCCAGCCAACCGCCCCCCCCCGCCGCCATCACCGGCCGCGCCGCCGGCAATTGCTCCAGGCTCTCGATCCCACACACCCCGCACCCCGTCCGCCCTGCCATGCTGCGCCCCCCGGCCTCCCGCAGGCGCGCCATATGCCGCCGCAACGCCGCCGGAGCGAGATCGACATCCACCACCACGCCCCGCGGCACCACGGACACCGCAACCCCGCGCACCTCCGCC
The DNA here is from genome assembly GCA_964201575.1 of Acetobacterales bacterium. GTDB lineage: Bacteria > Pseudomonadota > Alphaproteobacteria > Acetobacterales > Acetobacteraceae > CAMDGX01. The sequence goes on from CAXNGD010000291.1 coordinate 982, forward strand.
GCATCGGCCACGATGCCCTCGGTCACGCTGAAGCCAACAGCGAAATCCTCGAAATCCCCCGGCGACGCCATCATCACCGCAAACGGCAACGTCGCGTAGACGATGTTAACCGGCACCTCCACCGGCACCTCAACAACAAGCCTCGCGCCATCCCCCCCCAGCACCTCGCCGCGAACTGCGCGCGACGCCTCCACGCCGCTACTCCGCCGCAGGCGCGATACGCCGCATCACAACAGCTTCTTCGTCATGCACTGTCTGCCATTTCGACAGCGCATTGGTCCGCCGCACCTGCACCGCCGTCACCTTGTATTCCGGACAATTCGTCGCCCAATCCGAGTGCTCGGTGGTGATCACATTCGCCCCCGTCCGCGCATGGTGAAACGTCGTGTACACCACCCCCGGCTGCATCCGCTCGGACAGCACCGCCCGCAGCGACACCTCGCCCGACCGGCTGGCCAGCGCCACCAGGTCGCCATCGCGGACTCCCCGGCTCTCGGCATCGAACGGATGGATCTCCAGGACATCCTCATCGTGCCAGGCAGTATTCGCCGTTCGCCCGGTCTGCTGCCCGACATTGTACTGCGACAGGATGCGCCCGGTGGTCAGGATCAGCGGATACCGCGCCCCGGTCCGCTCCTCGGTCGGCACAAACTCGGTGATCATGAATTTCCCTGACCCACGCACGAAGCGATCAACATGCATCACCGGCGTGCCCTCCGGCGCCGCCGCATTGCACGGCCACTGCACCGAGCCCAGCGCCTCCAGCTTCTCATAGGTCACGCCCGAGAAACTCGGCGTCAGTCGGGCAATCTCCGCCATAATCTCCGCCGGATGGTGATAATGCATCGCAAACCCCAGCGCCGTCGAAAGTGCCGCCGTCACCTCCCATTCCGCCATCCCGGCCAGCGGTTCCATGACGCGGCGCACCCGGTTGATCCGCCGCTCCGCATTGGTAAAGGTGCCGTCCTTCTCCAGGAACGACGCGCCCGGCAGGAACACATGCGCAAACTTCGCTGTCTCGTTCAGGAACAGATCCTGCACCACCACGCATTCCATCGCCCGCAGCGCCGCCGTCACATGCTGGATATTCGGGTCCGACTGCGCGATATCCTCGCCCTGGACATAAAGCCCGCGAAACCCGCCGGCCAAAGCCTCATCCAGCATGTTGGGAATCCGCAAGCCCGGCTCCTCATCCAGCGCCCGCCCCCATATCGCCTCGAACATCTCCCGCGTGGCGTCGTCGGACACATGGCGATAGCCGGCGAACTCATGCGGGAACGAGCCCATATCGCAGGCGCCCTGGACATTGTTCTGCCCGCGCAGCGGATTCACCCCCACCCCCTCGCGCCCGATATTCCCAGTCGCCATCGCCAGATTCGCCATCCCCATCACCATGGTCGAACCCTGGCTGTGCTCGGTCACGCCCAGCCCGTAATAGATCGCGCCATTCCCCGCCGTCGCATAAAGCCGCGCCGCCGCCCGAACCTCGGCAGCCGGCACCCCGGTGAACCGCTCGCTCGCCTCGGGCGAATTTTCCTCCAGCGCAATGAACCGTGCCCAGGCCTCGAAATCCGCGAGGTCGCAGCGCTCGCGCACGAACGCCTCATCCACCAGCCCCTCGGTCACCACCACATGCGCCAGCGCATTGACCAGCGCCACATTCGTCCCAGGCAGCAACTGCAAGTGATACGAAGCCTCCACATGCGGCGTCCGCACCAGGTCGATCCGCCGCGGATCCGCCACGATCAGCTTCGCCCCCTGCCGCAGCCGCCGCTTCATCCGCGAGGCAAACACCGGATGCCCATCGGTGGGATTGGCCCCGATCACCAGGATCACATCGGCCTTCGCCACCGAGGCAAAATCCTGCGTCCCCGCCGAGGTCCCGAACGCCGTCTTCAGCCCATACCCCGTCGGCGCATGGCACACCCGGGCACAGGTATCGATGTTGTTGTTGCCCAGCGCCCCACGCACCAGCTTCTGCACCAGGAACACTTCCTCGTTGGTACAGCGCGATGACGAGATCGCCCCCACGGCATCGCGCCCATGCGCCGCCTGGATGCGCTTGAACTCCGCCGCCGCATGCCCGATCGCCTCGTCCCACCACACCTCGCGCCAGGGATCGGTGATCGCCGCCCGGATCATCGGCTTGGTGATCCGATCCTTGTGCGTGGCATAGCCCCAGGCAAACCGCCCCTTCACACAGGAGTGCCCCTCATTCGCCCCGCCCGCCTTGTACGGCACCATCCGCACCACCCGCTCGCCCTGCATCTCCGCCTTGAACGAACAGCCGACCCCGCAATAGGCACAGGTGGTAACAACGGATTTCTCCGCCTGCCCCATCGCTACCACGCTCTTCTCGATCAGCGTCGCCGTCGGACAGGCCTGCACGCACGCCCCGCAAGACACGCACTCGCTGCCCAGGAAATCCGTCGGCCCCGGCGCCACCCGGCTGTCAAACCCGCGCCCGGCAATGGTCAGCGCGAACGTCCCCTGCACCTCCTCGCACGCCCGCACACAGCGATTGCAGACGATGCACTTGGCGGGGTCATAGCTGAAATACGGGTTGCTCTCATCCTTCACGCCATCGAAATGGTTCGCCCCCTCATATCCATACCGCACCTCGCGCAGCCCCACGGCCCCCGCCATGTCCTGCAACTCGCAATCCCCATTCGCCGCACAGGTCAGGCAATCCAGCGGATGGTCCGAGATATAAAGCTCCATCACCCCGCGCCGCAGCTTCCCCAGCCGCTCGGAATGCGTCGTGACCACCATCCCCGCCTCCACCGGCGTAGTGCAGGAGGCCGGCGTCCCCCGCCTCCCCCCAATCTCCACCAGGCACATCCTGCAGGACCCGAACGGCTCCAAACTATCCGTCGCGCACAGCTTGGGAATCTTCGTCCCCAAAGCCATCGCCGCCGCCATCACGCTGGTCCCCGCAGGCACCGTCACGCCCTGCCCATCGATCACCAACGTCACCCGCGTGTCCGACACCCGCGCCGGCGTCCCGAAATCAATTTCCTTGATCACCGGCATGACAATCCCCCAACCCAGTCGCCCAAGCCCAACCCAGTGGATAAAAGTTTTTGCTTCTTTTTCCAAAAAGAAGCGCTTTCTTTTTTGAAAAAAAGAAACAAAAAACTTCGCTCTTATGTTGAACTCTGTTGATACGGCCCCAAGCCTGCTGCTGCCCTGATCCATGCCTCTGGGGAGGCGGCGTTTGCGAACGCTTCGATGGTTCGTCGCCAGCTAAGGTAGTTGGGCAGGTTGTCGGTGGCGACGC
>CAXNGD010000292.1:0-4254 GCA_964201575.1 Acetobacterales bacterium
TCAACCTTTGAGCGCCATCTGCAAGGGGGCCATCGGGGCCTTGATGAAGGCCTCGATGGCCCCCTTGCAGATGGCGCTTATGAATGGGGGTCTGGGGCCGCCGGCCCCAGCGGGTCCAGGGCAGAGCCCTGGCCTTGCTTTCCCTTACCGCACCACGCCCCGCACGTGTTCGCGCAGCACGATGTAGAGGCCGGCGGCGACGATGGTGGCGGCGCCGGTGAGCATGGCTTGGGTGGGGATTTCGGCGAAGACGAGGTAGCCGAGGATGGTGGCCCAGACGATGCTGACATAGTTGAACGGGGTGATGACGGAGGCTGGGGCCATTTGCAGGCCGCGGTTGATGCAGAGGTATCCGACCATTGAGAGCACGCCGACCAGGGCGAGGATGGCGGTGTCCGTGGCGGTTGGCATGACCCATCCGCCGACCAGGCTGTTCGGGGTGGTGATCGGCCAGGCGGAGAGGGCGGTCAGGACGAGCAGGGGGACGACCTGGGTGGTGACCAGCAGTGGGGTTGGGGTGCCGCGCAGGCGGCGGGTGCTGACCAGGGAGATGGCGTACATCACGCTGCCGGCGACGCAGACCGCGGCGTGGATGGTCAGCGACAGGCCGGCTGGCTGCAGGGCGACCAGGACGCCGCCGAAGCCGGCGAGGACGGCGAGCCAGCGGCGCCAGCCGACGTGTTCGCGCAGGAAGATCGCCGACAGGGCGGTGACGTAGATCGGGCCGGCCAGGTAGATCGTGGTGCCGTCGGCGAGCGGCAGTTCGACGATGGCCCAGTAGAACGCGACGACTTCGACCGCGGAGAGCAGGGCGCGCGCGGCATGCAGCCAGGGGCGGCCGCCTTCTCGCATCGCGCGGATATCGTCGCGGCTGATGAAGAAGGCGAGGATGGCCAGGACCACGACGCTGCGGGCGAACAGGATCTCGCCCACCGGGTATCCGCCGGTGAGCCATTTCGCCAGTGCATTGCTGCAGGCGAAGACGAAGACGCCGAGCAGGGTGATGCCGATGCCGGCCAGCAGGCGGCGCGCCTCGGGGGCGTGGGCGGCGGCGGCGAGGGACATCAGACGGGGCCGAGGTATCGGTGCGGCGGGGGCGGCAGGGTCACGGCGATGCTGTCCCCGGGATGGATGGTGCCGGCGCGGCGGACGGTGGCCATGATGCCGGCGCGGCGGATCAGCGTGCCGTCGGCGGCGCGGTCGAGGGTTGCGGCCATCAGGCCGGGGGCAAACTTGTCCAGTTGCAGGCAGGGGTTGCGCAGGCCGGTGACGGTGATCTCGGCAGTGTTGCCGAGGTGCAGGATGGCGCCGACCGGAAGCGCCAGCAGGTCGATGCCGGCGGTGGTGACGTTTTCGCCGAGGTCGCCGGGGGCGATGGTGAAGCCGCGTGCGGCGAGTTCGGTGAAGAGTTCGGCGTGGATCAGATGGACCTGGCGCAGATTGGGCTGGGCGGGGTTGCGGGCGACGCGGGAACGGTGGCGGACGGTGACGCCGGCATGGGCGTCGCCCTGTACGCCCTGGCCCTCGATGAGGGTGATTTCGGGTTCGGTCGGCTTGCTGAAGCGGTGGCGGGGGCTGCGGGCCACAGCGAGAACGGTTGCCGGCATGTCTGGGGTTCCTGTGGTCTCGCGAGGATCAGGAGGGGTGCTGGCGGTGATTGTCCAGCCCGGTTTCGGCGTGGCTCCCTTGCGCATGGTCCGGCGACGGGCATGATCGTGGCGCGATGAGGAGGATGGCGATGGACTGGGATGCTGGGATTGCGGCGGCCGAACGGATTGCCGGGGCATGGGATGCCGAGTCGGGACCGGGCGGGGCGGTGTTGCTGTTCGATACCGGCGGGCTGCGGGCGAGTGCCTGTGGCGGGTATGCCAGCCTGGAGCATCAGCTCCGGTTCGGTCCGGACACGGCGATGCGCTATGCCTCGATCAGCAAGCACTTCCTGTGCGGCATGTTGGTGCGGGATGGGCGGATCGGGTTTGACGATCTGCTGGGGCAGCACATTGATGCCGGGGCGGCGCAGGGGGCGGTGACGGTTGGGCGGGCGCTGGATATGTCCAGCGGCCTTGCCGATGCGGCGCCGACGCTGGGGTTGTTGGGCAATTCGTCGTCCACCCAGCTGGACCGGCATGCATTGTTGCGTTTCGTCACCGGGATCGAGGGGCTGAACTACGCGCCGGGGACTGAGATCTCCTATACCAACTCGGGCTATCGCATGGTGCAGGCGGCGCTGGAGGCGAAGGGTGTCGCGTATGGGGCGGCGCTGCGCGAGATGTACTTCCGGCCGCTCGGGCTGAGCATGCACTTGCCGGAGGACGAGGTGGAGCCGGTGGCGAACCTGGCCACCGGATACTGGCCGTCGCCGCAGGGCTGGCGCCGGGGCCGGTATGGGCTGCACTACTCCGCCTCGGGCGGGATCACCGGCACGGCGCGCGACCTGGCGACCTGGTGCCATGCGCTGCTGGTGGGGCGCGGACCGGCGGCTGGGCTGCTGGCACGGTTGTCGGCGCGGCGGACACTGGTCGATGGGACGGTGACCGGATACGGGCTGGGCCTGGCGCGGGCGCCGCTGGGGGATCACGAGCTGATCGGGCATGGCGGGTCGCTGCCGGGCTACAAGAACCATTTTCTCATCGCGCCGAAGCTGGGCGTGGGGGTGGTGGTGCTGTGCAACCGCGAGGATGTGGACCCGATGGCGCTGTGCCTCTCCGTGCTGTCGGCATTGACCGGCACGCCCGAGCCCGCACCGGCGCCAGATATGCTGCCGGAGGGGCGGTTCATCGCCGAGGACGCGCCGATCTGGATCGAGCACAAGGAGGGCGTGCTGAGCTATCTCGATGCCCAGGGCACGCTGTTTCGCGATGGCGACTGGGCGGTGAGCCGGGCCTGCGAGATGCCGGTGCGGCTGCGGGCCGAGGGCAGCGCGATCGTGGGCGAGATTGGCCATGTGGCGCGGCGCTTCCGTCCGGCGACGGGGGCGGGGGTGCGCCCGGAATGGGCCGGCGAATGGGTTTGCCCAAGCCAGGACGGACGCTTCACGATTTCCGTGGATGGCAGCCGGGCGACGCTGGCGTCTGGGTCCGGGCCGATGCGGCGGGTGCTGGACATCCTGCCGATCGCCAGCGACATGGCGCTGGTGGAACGTCAGGACGGGGCGTGGAAGCAGCGCGCCTGCCTGCATTTTACCCAGGCGGGCATTCGGCTTTTGGTGAACCGTTCACGCGTGCTGCAATTCGTGCGGGCGTGATCGGTCAGGTGGTGGAGGGCGCGCGGCCAGGCGGAGCTAGTTGCGCACTTCCGGCGCCACTGATTTTACATCGCCGAAGTTGACGGTCAGGCCACCAACCTGCAGGCGGATGTTGCCGTTGTTCTGCGACACGCCGGTGGCGGTGCCGAGAACGGTGAAGGGCAGGGCCTTGGTGCTGCCATCGGCGTTGCTGCCGGTGGGGGAGTGGCTCGGCGGTTATCGCCGCCAGGAGCGTTGGCTCCGCGGCCGGCGTCACGGCTTCGGATGGTGCGTCATCCTCGTCTGCGGCTGGATCGGGACCGATCGCGAGACCGGCACGCGCCATGGCAGGTGCGGCAGGACCGGACGCAGGCGTGACCTGACCTGCGGCGGCGTCGCGCGGAGGCGTCGGCGTTTCGGCAACCGCGCCTGGAGACATCGACGGCGTCGCACTGGGGCCCGGCGAGCCGGGCGCACCGGCGTTCGGTCGCACCGGAGGGGGTTCCATCGGCGGGGTCGCGGCTTTGCGCGATGCGTTCGGGCCTGGTTCAGGTTGCCGGGTTGCGACAACGTGAGGGGCGGGCGGTCCGTCTGGGTTGGAGTGTTGCGCTGACGCCTCGGATGACGGCTGGTCGCCCCCTGGCGGCACAGCCTGTTGCAGCCTTGGTCGGTCGGGGTTTGGCGGCGGCGGCGCGGTCACGGCCGCATCGGGGCTTGCGATGGTGGTGGCCCGGGCGGGGGCCACAAACGCGCTGGGGTCGCGGAGTGCTCCGGAGGGTTCAGCCAACGCGCCGGTGGCGTGTCGCACGGACGCTGGCGGCGGGTCCTGCGCGGGGATCGTGGTGTCCACGGTGTCGACAGATCCCGGTGGCATAGCGCCGGGCGACGGCGTGGGCGTAGCGCCGGTCGACGGCGTGGGCATATCGCCGGGCGACGGCGTGGGCATAGCGCCGGTCGACGGCGTGGGCATAGCGCCGGGCGACGGCGTGGGCATAGCGCCGGGCGACGGCGTGGGCATAGCGCCGGGCGAC
>CAXNGD010000293.1:0-4253 GCA_964201575.1 Acetobacterales bacterium
TCGCCCGCACGCTCCAGCCGTCCTGCAAACGAAGCTCAATCGTCGTCCGATCAACAATCGTCAGCGCGCGTCGGTGAGAACCCATCGGGACACCCTATCCTATAGGGCCTCCCGGCGGCGTTCGCTCCTAAACTTGAATCCGCCAAGTCTTTTCTTCTTTTTTCAAAAATAAGCGCCTTCTTCCTCTACTGCCTGACGCCGAAAGGCAGCACCCCTCATCCCGCCATCGCCCGCAACATCGCCGCGGTCGCCGCACCGGCCGGGTAGAACGCCTCAACCGCCAGCTCCGCCAAGGTGATGTCCGCCGGCGTACCAAACACCGTCACAGTCCCGAACAGCGACAGCACCACCTCGCCATGGCGCAGCAACAGCGGAATCACCAGCCCGGCATCCCCCGGCGCCGGATGCTCCGTCCCGCCGGGATAGGCCGCCAGCTCGCCCGCCAGCGCCATCAGCACGCGATCAGCCGTGGCCGCCACCTGCTGGCGCAGCCGGGCCAGGATATGCCCGCGCCACACCGCGAGGTTGACGATCTGCCGCGCCAACCCGTCCGGGTGCAGGCTGGCGCGCAGCACATTGACCGGCGGCACCAGCAGCGCCGGCGCCACCCCGCCGCCAAGCAAACGCATCGCCGCCTCATTGCCGGCCACCAGGTCCCAATGCCGATCCACCGCCAGGGCCGGCCAGGGGTTATGCGCCGCCAGCACCGCCTCCACCGCCTGGCGCGCCACCGCCATCTCGGGATCGGACAGCGCATGCTGCGGAAACACCGCAGCAAACCCCGCCGCCTGCAGCAGCGCATTCCGCTCCCGCAGCGGCACATCCAGCAGCTCGGCCAGATGCAGCACCATCTCCCGGCTGGGCCGCGAGCGTCCGGTCTCCAGGAAACTCAGATGCTTGGTGGAAATCTCGGCATCCAGCGCCAGCGCCAACTGGCTCAGCCGCCGATGCTGCCGCCATTCGCGCAACAGATCGCCAACAGGTCGGGTGCCAGTGGAACGGCCGTCGCGGTTCATCAGGATCATGCCATCAGGTTAGGCGGGCTGGCAGCGCGTTTCCATTACCTCGTACTTAATCGACCCGCCACCTGCATCCCCGCCCCCATCCTGCCGCGCATCATCCCGATGCCCGATTCCATGATAGGAGCCCGCAATGTCCGACCCACAAACCCTGGTCGCCCGCTACCTCGCCCCTTGGAACGAAACCGACCCCACCGCTCGCCAGGCTCTGCTCGCCGCGGCCTGGCACGACAACGCCACGTACGTCGATCCGCTTGCCCATGTCGCCGGCCACGCCGAATTGGACGGCCTGATCGCCGCCGTCCAAGCCCAGTTTACCGGATTGCGCTTCCGCGCCGCCGGCACGCCCGACGCGCATCACGACCACCTGCGCTTCCGTTGGGAACTCGCCACCCCGGACGGCACGGCCGTCGCCTCAGGCACGGATGTCGCCATCGTGGCGGATGACCGGTTCGTCGCCGTCATCGGCTTCATCGACTCCATGCCAGCGGCCGCCACGGCATAGAACAGCCCGGCCCGCCTTGCGCGCGAACGTTGCAAATCGCTTAACCCAAGCGCCGGCGCCACGCAGGGCTGGCGCCGGCACGCGTGACTTGCAGACATAACAATATCCTTATACATCGCACTCCGAGGTCACAGGAGCGAACGATGGCAGCCGCAGCCGACTACAAGGTGAAGGACATCTCCCTGGCCGAATGGGGCCAAAAAGAGATCTCCATGGCCCAGGACGAGATGCCCGGCCTGATGGCCATCCGCGCCGAATACGGCAACACCAAGCCGCTCGCCGGCGCCCGCATCGTCGGCTGCATCCACATGACCATCCAGACCGCCGTGCTGATCCAGACCCTGGAGCACCTCGGCGCGACCGTGCGCTGGTCCTCCTGCAACATCTTCTCGACCCAGGACCATGCCGCCGCGGCGATCGCGGCCAACGGCACCCCGGTCTTCGCCTGGAAGGGCCAGTCCGAGGAGGAATTCTGGTGGTGCATCGAGCAGACCCTGCGCGGCCCCGCCCAGCCTGACGGCAGCCTCTGGCTGCCCAACATGATCCTGGACGACGGCGGCGACGCCACTCAGATCATGCACGAAAAGTATCCCGAGCTGCTCGGCCCCGTGCGCGGCATCACCGAGGAAACCACCACCGGCGTCCACCGCCTGTGGGAAATGGCCAAGGCCGGGACCCTCAAAGTCCCCGCCATCAACGTCAACGACAGCGTCACCAAGTCGAAATTCGACAACCTTTACGGCTGCCGCGAATCCCTGGTGGACGCCATCCGCCGCGGCACCGATGCCATGATGGCCGGCAAGGTCGCCGTGGTGAACGGCTTCGGTGACGTCGGCAAGGGCTCGGCTGCCTCGCTGCGCAACGCCGGCTGCCGCGTCATGGTCACTGAGGTCGACCCGATCTGCGCGCTCCAGGCCGCCATGGAAGGCTACGAAGTCACCACCATGGACGACGCCGCCTCCTCCGGCGACATCTTCGTCACCGCCACCGGCAATGTCGACGTGATCACGCTGGACCACATGCGCGCCATGAAGCACCGCGCCATCGTCTGCAACATCGGCCACTTCGACAGCGAGATCCAGGTCGCCGCCCTGCGCAACTACACCTGGGACAACGTCAAGCCGCAGGTCGACGAAATCGTCTTCCCCGACGGCAAGCGGATGATCCTGCTCTCCGAAGGCCGCCTGGTGAACCTCGGCAACGCCACCGGCCACCCCAGCTTCGTGATGTCCGCCAGCTTCAGCAACCAGGTCCTGGCCCAGCTCGAACTCTGGACCGCCCCCCCGGGCAAATACGGCCTGCAAGTCTACACCCTGCCCAAGCACCTGGACGAAAAAGTCGCCGCCCTGCACCTGGCAAAAGTCGGCGCCAAGTTGACCAAGCTGACGCCGGCGCAGGCGGAATACATCGGCGCCGCGGTCAACGGGCCGTTCAAGCACGACCTCTACCGTTACTAACGAAACAGGGAGAAAGGCGAGGGGCGCTGCCCCTCGACCCCGCTGGGGCCGGCGGCCCCAGACCCCGTTTCACAAAACCTTCTGCCATGTCTTGACTCCGAGGGATCATCAGCCGCGCAACCAGGGGAAAGCTGGATGTCAGTTCATGAGGTCTTCCCGTATCTGCGCGCCCGAAACGCCGAGGAGGCCATCGCCTTCTACAAATCGGCCTTCGGCGCCACCGAGAAGTTCCGCCTCGTCGAACCCAGCGGACGCATCGGTCATGCGGAACTGCTGCTCGGCACCGCGACGATCATGATCTCCGACGAATTTCCCGAATACGGCATCCATGCCGTCGATCCCGACCGGCCGAACGGCTTCACCCTGCACCTGCATGTCGAAGACGCCGACACAGTGATCGCCGCCGCGGTCAAAGCCGGGGCGCACCTCATCCGCGCCGCCCAGGACCAGTTCTACGGCGAGCGCTCCGGCACCATCCGCGACCCCTTCGGCTACGAATGGTCGGTCGGCCATTCCATCGAGACGATCGAACCCGAAGAGATGCAACGGCGCTACGACAAGATGCTCTCCTCGGGAGAATAGTCCATTCTCGTCAAAGAGATAAGGTCCAGGGGCTTGGCCCCTGGCGGGTGCAGGGCAGCGCCCTGCCCTTGCCTCTCCACTCCCAGCTCGACACCCACCCGCCGCCTCCCACACTTGTGATGCCGCCCCGCCGCGCCTTTGCCGCGGTATCACGGTTTCTTAACTGGCGTCTGTTCCACTGCAAGCAGAGTTTCGGAACGTGGGAGCGGCGTCGCCTCTCCCACCCGAATCGGGGTTCGCCCCGCTGGGGAGATTTGTCTGGATGCCGCCGATGCCCACACTCGAACGCCCGACCCCAATCGGGTTCGAGCCGTTCGCGCCCGTCACCGCAGTGCTGCAAGACGCCCTGCCGCGGATCCGCGACCGCAGCGCCCAAGCCGACCTGCTGTTTCTCGAACGCTGGGAAATGGCGCCGCAATCCGGTACCGCCCTGGCCCTGCGCGTCCAACAAATCCGCCGCGCCAACCCCGAACTGGCCGAAGCCATCCGGGCGGAAGTCGCGGGGCTGCGGCCGGTCGCGCCGGCAACGAGATAGTATCACAGCGCACGGAAGCAATCGTAAGAGAGAGGAAGGCCGGGCTCTGCCCGGGCCCGCCAGGGGCCAAGCCCCTGGACCTTATTTATTAGAATCGGACGTTCCCTCCTCGCCCACCGCATAAAAGCGAGGTATTATCATATATTTAAGGTCCA
>CAXNGD010000294.1:0-4228 GCA_964201575.1 Acetobacterales bacterium
ATCGGGAAGGCCCGGGATGGCGGGCGCTTTGATCCCTCCGATGCGGTCTGCGAGGTAGTCCCAGAAGGAGACCCCGAGCTTTGCGCAGGTGTGCATCAGCCCGAGGAAGGTGTCGCGGCAGTCGCGTCCGTCATCGCTTTGGGTGCCGACATGGACCAGCCCGCCGGTGCTGAGCGTGTCGATGAGCAGGACGGTGGGGTTGACGCCGTCGGAGATGCTCAACTGCAACTGCGGGATGGCTTCGGCCCGTGGCGTCGCGCCGATGGCCAGGACGGCCACAGCGGCGCAGAGCCAGCCGCGGAAGTAACTCATAATTTGTTTCCTGTTCGTAAAATTTATATAGAGTCGATTTTTATGATTCAAACGCCATGCCATGGGGAATTCTTGTTTGTTTTCACTGAGATGCTTGGATGCTGAAGAGCATGTTGGGAGAAGGAGTCAAATTTTGCGACAGCTCTTATTTTTGGGACATTTAGTGACATTTGATGCTTTTTAAAACATTTATTATTATATATAGTATTTTATCCCTTTTCTTGTTATCTGTGTTTAATATTGAAATATCAACGCCCTCCGGCATGGTCTATAGTTGGGGACCGCCCTGCCACGGCGACCTGCGCGGCGTTGCGGTGCCGGCGTGCGATGGTATTCGTTGCCTTCATGGGCCCCGAAGAGCGGTCAGGTAGCTGAGAAAGTGTAAAATATCGCGACGTTCCGGGCGGCTTCGACATCGCGGGTGCGGTCGGGCATGGTGGTTCGCGGGGCGATCAGCAGGAGGAATTCATGGGGAATGGGCATGACGCGGGGCAACCGGGTGCGGCATGCCGGCCCGCGTTCCTGCTGGCGGACGGCTTCGCCACGGTCAACCACGGGTCCTATGGGGCAACCCCGCGTGTTGTGCTGGCGGCGCAGGATGCGTGGCGGGCGCGGATGGAGGCGCAGCCGACGCGGTTCTTCAACGGGACCATCCTGCCGGCGTTGCGGGCGGCGGCGGGAGCGCTGGGGGGTGTGATGGGGGCGCGCGAGGCGGATATCGGGTTTGCCGGCAATGCGACCGAGGGGGTGAACGGGGTGCTGCGGTCGCTGGTGTTCGCGCCGGGTGATGAGATCGTGGCGCTCGGGCATGTGTATGGGGCGGTGCGCAACACCATCCGGCATGTATGCAGCGTGAGCGGGGCGCGGATGGTGGAGGTGCCGGTGGGGTTTCCACGGACCGACGACGCCGAGGTGCTGGCGGGGCTGGTGGCGGCTTTGGGGCCGCGGACGAAGCTGGCGGTGTTGGACCACATCACCTCGTCATCGGCGTTGCTGTTGCCGATCGCGGCGATGGTCGCGGCGTGTCATGCGCGGGGGGTGAAGGTGCTGGTGGATGGGGCGCATGCGCCGGGGCAGGTGCCGCTTGATCTCATGGCGCTGGATGCCGATTGGTATGTGGGCAATTGTCACAAGTGGTTGTTTGCGCCGAAGGGCAGCGGGTTCCTGTGGGCGCGGAAGGACCGGCAGGACGGGATCCATCCGGCCGTGATCTCGCATGGCTATGGGCAGGGGTTCACGGCGGAGTTTGACTGGACGGGGACGCGGGATCCTTCGGCCTGGCTCGCGGTGCCGGCGGCGCTGGCGTTTCATGCCGGGCTGGGCGGTGAGGGGTTGATGGCGCGCAATGCGGCGTTGGCGGCTTCGGCGGCGACGCGGCTGGCGGCGCGGTTTGGGACCGAGACCGGGGCGGGGAATCGGCCGGCGGCGGCGATGGCGACGGTGCTGTTACCCGATGATCAGCCGGCGGACCGGGCGCGGGCGGAGGCGGTGCGGGCGCGGTTGCTGGAGCTGGGGACCGATGTGCCGGTGATGGTGCATGGGGATCGGCTGTGGCTGCGGTTGTCGGCACAGGCCTACAACGAGGCTGGGGATTTCGAAGCGATGGGGGCGCTGGTGGAGCGGGTGCTGGCGGAATAGGGCGCGCTGCACGCGGGGCGGGACAAGGCGGCGGCGGGCGGCTATCGTTGCTGCAAATCTCGTCTTGGAGGAAACCATGGGCTTGCATATCGCACCGATCAATCCGGCTCGGCCGGACTTCGTGGGCACGGTGAGCGGCATCGATCTGCGTCACTCGATCGGCCAGGCGGCGGCGGCCGAGATCGAGGCGGCGATGGACCGGTTCGCCGTGCTGGTGTTTCGCGACCAGGCGATTAACGACGAGCAGCAGCTGGATTTCAGCCGGTATTTCGGGCCGTTGGAGACGGCGACAGGGGACATCGTCCAGGGCGCCGAGCGGCGGTTGTCGATGGATGTGAACGACATCTCCAATGTGGACAAGGATGGGCGGGTGCTGGCGCGGGATGACCGCAAGCGGCTGTTCAGCCTGGGGAACATGCTTTGGCACTCGGATAGCTCGTTTAAGGCGACGCCGGCGAAGTATTCGCTGCTGTCGGCGCGGGTGATCCCGGATCACGGGGGGAACACCGAGTTCGCCGATATGCGCGCGGCGTGGGATGCGCTGGACTCGGCGACGCAGGCGTTGGTGCGCAATCTTGTGTGCGACCATACGCAGTTGCATTCGCGCGGAGTTCTGGGGTTCAGCGATTTTACCGAAGACGAGATCAAGCGTTTTGCGCCGGTGCCGCAGCGGCTGGTTCGGCGGCATGCTGGGAGTGGGCGGCTGTCGCTGTACTTGTCGAGCCATGCTGGCACGGTCCATGGCTGGCCAGTGCCGGAGGCGCGGATGCTGTTGCGCGATCTCGGCGAGCACGCGACGCAGCGCGAGTTCGTTCATGCGCATACGTGGAAGCCGAACGACCTGGTGATGTGGGACAACCGCGCCACGATGCATCGCGCGCGACGCTATCCCGCCGAGCAGGTGCGCGACCTGCATCGCACCACGGTTGCCGACTCCGCGCCGACTTTGCAGCAAGCAGCTTGAGGAACCGCCGATGAGCAATCCGCGCTGGACGCGCCGGCCGGTCGGTTCCACCTGGGGCGACTGGGGGCCGGATGACCAACTGGGGCGGTTGAACCTCTTGACGCCGAAGAAGGTGTTGCAGGGGATTGCCGAGGTGAAGGAGGGGCGGGTGTTCTGTCTGTCCCTGCCGCTCGACTACCCGGGCGGCGCGATCCTGTCGCCGCGTCGGCATCCGCCGGAGCTGATGCCGACGATGCGCGACGGGCGCGCCAATATGGCGGTGCCGCTGCGCTGCTTCGATCCGAATGCGATGGATGTGCTGTGCGATGACCGGGTGCTGATGACGCTGCAATACTCGACGCAGTGGGACACGCTGGCGCATGTCGGGCAGATGTTCGATGTCGATGGCGATGGCAAGATGGAAGACGTGTTCTATAACGGATACCGCGCCGGTACCGATATCGCGGGACCATTGGTCTATGATCGCGACAATGAGGGGCGGCCGAATCCGGTGCCGCCGGGGGCGCACAAGCTCGGCGTGGAGAACATTGCCATCACCTGTGTGCAGGGGCGGGCGGTGATGATCGATCTGCTGGCGCATCATGGGCGCAGCGGCAAGGTTGTTGGCTACGAGGAGCTGATGGCGATCCTCGACAAGGACAAGGTCGTTGTGGAGAAGGGCGACATGGTGTGTTTCCGCACCGGGTTTGCCGAGTTGCTGCTGGAGATGAAGAAGCAGCCGGATAGGGATGTGCTGTTCAACACGACCTCGGCGCTGGATGGGCGGGACCAGCGGTTGCTGCAATGGGTGACCGATTCCGGGGCGGTGGCGCTGTTCTCCGACAATTATGCGGTGGAGGCGATGCCGGCGCGGCCGGGGACCAGCGATCCCTGTGCGACGCTGCCATTGCATGAGCATTGCCTGTTCAAGCTCGGGTGCTACCTCGGCGAGATGTGGTATTTTACCGAGCTTGCTGATTGGCTCAGGGAAAATGGGCGAAATCGGTTTTTGATGACGGCGCCGCCGTTGCGGTTGCCGGGGGCAGTGGGGTCGCCGGCGACGCCGGTGGGGACGGTGTAGCGCAGCAAGCCGGGGCTTTGCCCCGGACCCCAGCAGGGTCCGAGACCCTGGACCTTGATTCATAAGGGCCTTCGGCTCAGGGGGGCGTCGGGGCCTCGACGCCCCCCTAATACCAACCGCCCTAGCTTCTGACACACGCCCACTGCCTATGTCCGATGGATGCGATCCGCATTGGGTCTTCGGCGAGGAAGTTCCATGCGTCTTTGCATGCTTGGACGATGGCGTCGTAGCTGTCCCAGACCAGACTGCTGAGT
>CAXNGD010000295.1:0-4220 GCA_964201575.1 Acetobacterales bacterium
AAAATGGCACCGTGCCTTGTGTCCGGGCGCCACATCGCGCAGCGGCGGGGCTTCGCTGGCGCAGATCGGCTGGGCGAAGTTATGGGCGCCGGGTGGGTTGTAGAGCCCCCTCCGGCTCCCCCCGCCCAAGCGCGAGGGGAGAGAAGAAAGAAGGAAGAAGAAAGAAGCGTGGATCCTTCGCTTCGCTCAGGACTAAAGGTTTTTTTGCTTCTTTTTGTTCACAAAAAGAAGACTCTGCCAGCCGCTTGGCTTTCGAGAGGGCCAAGCGGCAGGGAGTTTGACTTCTAGCCGTTCGCGGCTTTTTTGGCCGGTTCGGCGGCGGCTTTGCGGGCGGCGACTTGGGCTTCGGAGAGGATTCCGCGGAGGTCGCGCAGGAAGGCGGTTCCCTTGAGGGTGCGTTGGACCAGGACGGAGCGGCGGTCCATGGGGTCGACTTTGCGGCGGGCGAGGTCGAGTTCGCCGAGGCGGTCGAGGGCGCGGGTGATGGCGGGTTTGGAGACGTTCAGTTCCGCCGCGAGGCCGCGGACCGTATGGGCGCCGTCCTGGAGGTAGCAGGTCAGGAAGACTCCGAGCTGGCGGGCGGAGAGGTCGGGGCCATCGCGGCGCACGAGGGCGACGACGGTATCGCGCAGTACACCGACGAGATTCTCGGGAGCGGGGCTGGCAGCCATGACATGGTCCTTTCGGGGTTGAGACAGCGGTGGCGCGTCGGCCGGACTGCGGGCGACGGGCCGGTGGTTCAGGCGAGCAGTTTGGCCTGGATGGCGGCGCAGACGGCACGCATGGCCTGGATTTCGCCGCCTTCGGGATGTCCGGGGCGGGTGCTGTCGTTCCAGGCGTAGAGGTCGAAGTGGAGCCAGGGGGTATTGGGGGCGAGGAATCGGCGCATGTAGAGCGCTGCGATGATGGCGCCGGCCTGGGGCTTGGAGGCGACATTGTTGAGGTCGGCGATCGGCGAGTCGAGCCAGGAGTCGTAGCCGTCGTGCAGGGGCAGGCGCCAGACCGGGTCGTGGGTGGCGGCGGCGGCGGTATCCAGCGCTGCGGCCCAGCTGTCGTCGTTGGTGAAGTAGGGGGCGATGTCCGGCCCGACGGCGACGCGGGCGGCGCCGGTGAGGGTTGCGCAGTCGATCAGGATGGCGGGGGCTTCGTCGGAGGCTTCGGCCAGGAGGTCGCACAGGACGAGGCGGCCTTCGGCGTCGGTGTTGCCGATTTCGACGGAGAGGCCGCGGCGGGTGCGGATGACGTCCAGCGGGCGCATGGCGCGGCCGGAGACCGAGTTTTCGACGCAGCCGATGCGCACGGTGAGGCGGATGGGCAGGTCTGCGTCCATCAGCATGGCGGCGAGGCCGAGGATGTTGGCCGCACCACCCATGTCCTTTTTCATCCGGAGCATGGCGGAGGAGGGCTTGAGGTCGTAGCCGCCGGTATCGAAGACGACGCCTTTGCCGCAGAGCGAGACCAGGGGGGCGTTGGCGGCGGCTTTGGAGCCGGACCAGCGAAACATGGCGACGACGGGGGCGCGGTCTGAGCCGGCGCCGACGGCGGCGATGGTGGGGTATTCGCGGGCGAGGTCAGCGCCTTGGGTCAGGGTCCAGGTGGCGCCATGTTCGGTGGCGAGGGCCACGGCGGCGGCGGCGAGTTCGGCGGGGCCGAGCAGGTTGGCGGGGGTGTTGATGAGGTCACGGGCGCGCCAGGCGGCGGCGGTTTGGGAGATGGCGCAGGCGGTCTCGGAGGGGGCGACCAGGCGGGCGGGGGGGCGCTTGGGGGCGCGGAATTCGGTGTACCGGTATGCGCCGAGGCCGAAGCCGAGGATGGCGGTTTCGGGGTTGTAGTCGCCGGGGACGAGTGTCCAGTCGCCTTCGGACAGGGCAAAGGCGAGGTTGCCGAAGGCGAAGGGGGAGGCGTCATTGCCGATGCCGAGCACGGCCGATTCGACGCCGGCGGGGCCGGGGATCAGGCGGAATTCCTGGACCCTGGCGGTGAAGCCGCTGGTGCGCAGGAAGGCGGCTTGTGCGGGGGTGAGGCTGGCGAGGAAGCTGTCCAGGCGCGCCGGACGGACGACGTGCAGCGGGCTGGCCTGCTGGCTGTCTTCGCTGAACGGTAGTGCCGGGTCGGGCATCACCTCGCTCCTTTGGTCACGACGGCCACCCAAGGTGCCGAATCGTGTGGTAACGATAGATGGCACCGCAGGGGAAGAATTCAAGCTCGTTACAGAACCGTAAGGCGGAATGTTTCTAAAGTTTCGGTAATCCCGGGTGTATCACGAACATGTGATAGTTTACAATCGACAACGTATTGGGGCGGCGGTCAAGGTTGCGGATTGCCGAGGCGGGACATTGTGATGGGGTCAGGCGCGCGTCAGGGCCTGGGCGAGCCGTGACTCGACGGCGCGGGCGAAGCTGGCCGGGTCGCGCGGGGCGTCGCCGTCCTGGATGCGGGCGAGGTCGAGGAGCATGTTGGCGCTGGCGTTGATGTCGGCTTCGTCCATCCCCTCGCCGGCGAGTTGGGCGGCCAGGGCGGTGATGAGGGGGTGGCGCGGGTTGAGTTCGAGGACGGGGGTGGTGGTCAGGCCGGCCCGGCCGGCACGGCGGAGCAGGCGCTGCATTTGCAGGTCCTGGCCCTGGCCGGCGGCGAGGACGACGGCGCTGTCGACCAGGCGGTCGGTGGTGCGGATGTCCGAGACGGCGGGGCCGAGGGCGGTTTTGAGGGCGGCGATCAGGGCGGTGGTGTCGGCGGCTTCGCCCCGGGGAGCTTCGAGCGGGGCGATCTTGGCGAGGTCTTCGGCGCCTTGGGTGACGCTGCGGAGCTTCTTGGACTCGAAGCTGTCCAGGCGGTCGGGCCAGAAGGCGTCGATCGGGTCGGCCATGAGGAGGACTTCGATGCCGCGGGCGGTGAAGCCTTCGAGCTGGGCGGAGCTGCGCATGGTGTCCAGGTTGTCGCCGGCCAGCGTGTAGATGGCGTCCTGGCCGGGCTTCATGCGGGAGACGTAGTCCGGGAGGGAGGTGAGGCCTTCTTGCGTGGAGCTGGCGAAGCGCACGAGGGGGGCGATGTCGGCTCGGTGGTCGTTGTCTTCCCAGGCGCCTTCCTTGATGAGGGGGCCGAAATTGTCCCAGAGCTTGGCGTAGGCTTCGACGTCTTTGGCCTGGGTCTTGAGTTCGGTGAGGACGCGGTTGGTGACGGCGCGGCGGATGCGGGCGAGGACGGGGGTGGATTGCAGCATTTCGCGCGAGACGTTGAGTGGGAGGTCCGCGGTGTCGACGACGCCCTGGACGAAGCGGAGCCAGGGGGGGAGGAGTTCGGCCCGGTCGGTGATGAACATGCGCTTGACGTGCAGGCGGAGCTTGGAGACACGTTCCTGTTCGCCGGCGGGCTCGAAGGGTTTCATGCCGGGAATGAAGAGGAGGGCGTGGAATTCGACCATGCCTTCGGCGCGCCAGTGGATGGTGGCGGCCGGCGTGTCGAAGTAGAGGCCGATGTGGCGGTAGAAGTCGGTGTAGGCGTCTTCGGTGACCTCGGCGCGGGGTTTGCGCCAGAGGGTGGTGCCTTCGTTGGCGGGGGACTCCTTGCCGTCGCTGACGATGAGGACGGGCAGGGTGACGTGGTCGGCCCATTTGCGGATGACGGTCTGTAGGCGGCGGGGGTCGAGGTAGTCCTCGGCGTCGGATTTTATGTGCAGGGTGATGGTGGTGCCTGGTTGGTCGCGTTCGGCGGTGGCGATGGTGAAGGCGCCGCGGCCGTCGCTGGACCAGGTGTGGGCGGTTTCGGTATCGGCTTTGCGGGAGGTGACGTCGACGCGGTCGGCGACCATGAAGGCGGAGTAGAAGCCGACGCCGAACTGGCCGATCAGGGTGGGGCGCTGTTCGGCGGTGGCTTCGGCGAGTTTTTCCCCGAAGGCGCGGGTGCCGGAGCGGGCGATGGTGCCGAGATTGGCGATCATTTCGGCGCGGTCCATGCCGATGCCGTCGTCGCTGATGGTGAGGGTGCGGGCGGGCTTGTCCGGGGTGATGCGGACGGCGGCGGCTTCGGGCGGGGTGAGGGCGGGGTTGGTGAGCGATTCGAAGCGGCGGCGGTCGGTGGCGTCGGCGGCGTTGGCGACGAGTTCGCGCAGGAAGATTTCGCGCTCGGAGTAGAGCGAGTGGACGACGAGGTCGAGCAGGCGGCCGACTTCGGCGCCGAAGTCGTGGTGTTCAACGGTTGGGGGATCGGTCGTCATCGTGGTG
>CAXNGD010000296.1:0-4215 GCA_964201575.1 Acetobacterales bacterium
TGCGCCGGATGGACGCGACCGCGCGGCCCAAGGGATGACGCGATTCCGGCGGTCGGCCGAGCGCGGAGGTAACGCGGAGGAGGCGGCGTGGCGGAGGCAGCGTGGCGGAGGTAACGTGATTGACGCTTTTCGCTGCCATGATGCCGGGCCGAGAATTGGAGACGTGGTGTTGGACGTCAGGTCGCCTTCGCTCGCGGTTGCCGCGGAACCGGACTGGATTGGGTTGAATGGGCCGCTTTTGGACCTTCGGTGGCGGCAATCGCTGCTGCCCAGGTTGCGGCGCCAGACAGGTGCCATGGCCGGAATGGTGACGCTGTGACGATCGCGAAGCTGTCGTTTGGGGCTGGTACGCCGCGGGCCATGGAAGGCAGCGGCGGCGGCATCACCTATGCCAATTTCACGATACGGCGCAGCGGCAGCCTCGTTGGGTCGGTCAGTGTCGACTGGTCCCTGGTTGGCATTGATGGCGCGGTCGGGCTCGCGGCAGACGATGCGGATTTTGCAGCACTCGCGGGGACCGTGACCTTTTCCCATGGCGAGACCAGCCGGGTCCTGTCGATCCCGGTTCGGGCCGATGGGATCGTGGAGTCCGGCGAAGGGTATGCGATCGTCCTGCCCAACCCGACCGGCGGGGCCGTGATCGAGACGAATGTTGCTGTGGCTTCGATCGTGGACGACGACACCAGTTTCTCGATCCGACGCACAAGCGGGAGGGATGAGGGCACCGGCGGGGTCACGCCGTATGGCTTCACGGTCGAGCGCGCCGGCCTGGCGACGCTGAGTCAGAGTGTCACCTGGGCGGTGATCGGCGCGGGCATATTTGTGCCGGGTGCGACGGCCGAGGACTTTGCCGGGGGCGTCTTACCCGGAGGCACGCTCAGTTTCTCCCCTGGCGAACGCAGCAAGACGCTGACGGTCGGTGTGGTCGCGGACGGGTTTCGCGAGGAGGACGAGGGTTTCGCGGTCTTGCTGTCAGCGCCGACGGGCGGGGCAACGCTGGGGACCGCGGTAGCATTCGCCGACATCACGGACGACGATCCATTGAGTCCGCCGGGTGGCGGCACCGTGGCGCCGGCCACGCTGGCGTTTGCGCCGGTCAAATCCTGGCCTGTGGAAGGCACTGGCAGCCTAGCCACCCATATCGAATTTCCTATTCTGCGCCGCGGCAGCAGCGCCGGGTCGGTTGAGGTCGACTGGGCGGTGATGGGCGCGGACAGTGACGGCAGGTCTGCGGCAAGCGATGCGGATTTTGTCATCCGTTCAGGTCGTCTCAGCTTTGCCCCTGGAGAGATCAGCCAGATTCTATCGATCCCGGTGCGCGCCGATGCAATGGCCGAAGGGGCGGGAACATTTGTAGTTGTATTGTCCAACCCGAGCGGCGGGGCCAGTATTGAGATGCCGGCCTATTTCGGCTTTATCCTAGACGACGATACCAATTTCTCGATCCGCCAACTCCATGGCTTCATGCAGGAAGGCTCGGGCGCGACTACGACCGAAGTGTTCAAGATCTATCGTACCAGCTTCCCCAGCTACATCGAACTGACCCAGAGCGTTACCTGGACTGTCGTGGGCGCGGTCGGGTCCGAGCTGCCGCCGGCGACAGCGGCCGATTTCGCGGGCGGGGTTTTCCCCTCGGGGACCGTCAGTTTCGTGCGGGGTGTGAACGAACAGACGGTGCGCTTCGACGTGTTGGCGGGCATGTCCGTCAGGCGAGGTGGAGGCTACGCCGTTGTCCTGTCGGCGCCGACGGACGGGGTGACCTTGGGTGCCCAGCCCCTTCAGGGTGGCCCGGCAGCACTTGGGATCATCGCCGGAGGTGGTTTTGGGGCGCGACTTTCCATCACCGCGATCGACAACAGGCTGGCCGAAGGCAATGGCGGGGTCACGCCGTATCGGTTTTCGGTCAACCGGACCGGCAATGTGACCCATTCGCATAGCGTGAACTGGGCGGTTACGGGCGAGTCCTTCCGTCCGGTGGAGGAAACCGACTTCCAGGGCAATGTGCTGCCGTCGGGGCGCGTGACCTTCGCGCCGGGCGAGACGTCGCGCATCATCACGGTCAATGTGGTAGCCGACGGGCTGGTGGAGCTGAATGAAGAGATGGGCGTCGTCCTGTCCGACCCCTCCCTGGGTGCCGAGCTGGCTGTCGCGGGTGCGCGTGCGACGATCGTCAACGACGATTTCGGCAATACCGGCATCCTGTCGGTCGGTCCCCTGCGTGCCGGACGGGGGGAGGGCCAGGGCGGGGCGACGGGCTTCGAATTTCTGGTGACGCGGACGGGCGATATCTTCGGCAGCGCCGAGGCGATTTGGTCGGTGGGCGCCGGCACGGTTGCTGGCACGATGTCGGCCGTGGCTAGCGACTTCGTGGGGGGCAGCTTGCCGCAGGGCGTGGTGCGCTTTGCGCCGGGGGTGGCGAGCCGGATCATCACCATCGATGTCGCCGGCGATCTTGCGCGCGAGTTCAATGAGAGCTTCACCGTGGCGCTGTCCGGCGTGCCGAGCGGGGTATCGTTGGGCACGGCGCGCAGCCAAGGCGTTATTTTCGATGACGACGCGGCGGGCAGCGGCGTGCTGTCGATCGCGCCGTAGAGCGCCAGCAAGCCGGAGGGCCAGGGCGGGGCCACGCTGTACAGCTTTCTGGTGTCGCGCAGCGGGGATGCCTCGGGCGTGGCCGGCGCGGACTGGGTTGTTGCCAATGAGTCGGGGCTGACGGAGGCGGATTTCGTTGGGGGCGTGTTGCCGGCCGGGCGCGTCCGCCTTGCCGCGGGCGAGCTGAGCCGGGTTGTCACGATCAGCGTGGCGGGCGACAGCGAGGTTGAGCCGGACGGGATTTTTGCCGTCACGCTGTCCGGGCCGCAGGCGGGGGTGACGCTGGGTACTGCGTCGGCGCGCGGCACGGTGCTCAACGATGACTACCTGGCGACCGGAGAGCTTGGCATCGCGCGCGTCAACGCGCGGCGCGGGGAGGGACAGGTTGGGGTCACGGACTTCACCTTCGCGGTGGTGCGCAGCGGCGATACGAGCGGGGTTGCCGGCGCGCACTGGGCGGTTTCGGGGGGTGGCGTGGGGGGCACGCTGGCGATCAACGGTGCGGATGTGGTGGGCGGGGTGCTGCCGGCCGGGGTGGTTGGGTTCGCGCCGGGTGAGACCAGCAAGCTGGTCACAGTTTCGATCGTGGGCGACGGTGCGGTGGAGCAGAACGAGAGTTTTTCCGTGACGCTGGGCAATGTGCCGGCGGGGGTTACGGTGGGTGCGGCGCGTGCCACGGGGATTGTCTGGAACGACGACGCGCCGGGCAGCGGCGTGCTGTCGATTGCGCCGGCCAGCGCGTTCAAGACCGAGGGGGGGCCGAACGGCAGCACGGTGTTCAGCTTTGTGGTTACGCGCGCGGGCGATACACCGCGCACGGCGGCGGCGGACTGGCGGGTTTCGGGCGGCGCGGCGGGTGGCACGGTGGCGGCGAATGGGGCGGATTTCGTGGGCGGTCAGTTGCCGGCGGACCGGGTCAATTTCGCGGCGGGGCAGGCAAGCCAGCTCATCGTCGTCCAGGTCGCGGCCGACATGGCGAGCGAGCTGAACGAGAGCTTCAGCGTTGCGCTGTCGAACCCGCAGGCCGGGGTGGCGATTGATGCGGCGGCGGCCACCGGGGTCATCCGCAATGACGACATCGCCAGTTCGGTGGCGAACCAGACGCTGTTGGGCACGGATGCGGGTGATGTGTTCCTGTTGGGGGGTGGGCTGGACACGGTGTTCGGGGGGGCGGGGTTGGATTTGTTCCTGATGCGGCCGGCGGCGATCGGGCCGGCGGTCTCGAATGCCACGGAGTTCGCGGACTTCAACCGGCTGCTTGGCGAGCGGCTCAATTTGACGGCGATCGACGCGGTTGCCGGGACGGGCGGCGATGATGTCTTCACGTTCATCGACACGGCGGCGTTCAATGGCACGCCGGGGCAGCTTCGTGGGGAAGACCGGGGGGGTGTTCGGTTGATCCAGGGCAACGTTGATGGCGACAGCACGGCCGACTTGACGATGTTTGTGCGGGCGGCAGGGCCGGTGGATGCGGATTGGTTCGTGCTGTGAGGCGGGGTTAGGTTCGCCCCGCTGGGGTCGACGGCAAATGGATGAAGTTTTTTTGCTTCTTTTTGTTCACAAAAAGAAGATTCTTGTTTGCTTAATTCTACCGCGTACCGCGGACAAGGCGGCCGGGGAGGT
>CAXNGD010000297.1:0-4200 GCA_964201575.1 Acetobacterales bacterium
GGGTGTGCCATCCATCGACTGACCGGGAAAATGCAACTCCAGGACGTTGGGGCTGAACGAAAACAGGCGGCGGACCGAAATTTTCGCGGCGATCGTGACACAGAGCGGGTCAGGCGGGGGCGGAAATTCGGATTCTTAGAGGTGCCCATCAGTGTGTCGGGCGCGCTGAGCGCCAGCCAGGCCGCGGCGCTGGGCAATTCGGGCCAGACCGCCAAGCTGGCCGGCGGCGTGGCCATGATGGATTTCCTGTCCAACTGGAGCTCCAACCTCTCCGGCCTCAGAACGCTGCAAGCCGGCGGCAAGCTGGCCAGCACAACGTTCATGGACGCCGGGCCGGTGCGCATCAGCTTTGACGCGGCGGCCATCGCGCTCAATGCCGGGCTGCTGTCCACGATCGCCAGCTCCACCACCCTATCTCAGATCGTGACCGCAGCAGCGGCAGGATCAACCGCGCTCACGGGTAGTGTCGACAGCCTCACGGTCACCGATAGCTCTGCCAATATCACCGCCAATCTCCCATCGCTGCAGAGTCTGGCGGTGAAGGGCACGCTCGTCGCCATCAACGGCCTCGCCGGCGCGATCAGCTTGTCAGCAGCGCAGGTCGCAGCCAATGCACAGGCGCTGCTGCGGGCCGGCACCGGCTACACCATCACGCTGAGCGATGGCGGCACGCCGACGATCACGCTGCAGAACTGGCAGATCGGCACCGACATCGCGACGCTGCTCGGGCGGATCACTTCGCCATGCAATTTGGCCGTCAACGGATCGATCCGCCCGAACCGGGCGGTCACTTTGGCCAATGCCGGTTCCACCATCTACAACCATCTCGCCGCCGGGGCGCTGACCGTGCGCGAGACACCGGCGACCCTGCGCGGCTCGCTGCCGCAGCTGCTGACCCTGGCCAATGCTGGCGAGATCGGCAGCATCAACACACGCGGCGGGCGGCCGATCTTCAGCCTGACCGAGGCCGAGGAGATCACCTATGCGCCGGTGCTGGCCCTGATCAACACGCCCTACACGCGCAGCCTGATCGTCACCGTGGCCCAACTCGCCACGGCCGCCCTGCCGACGGGTTTCCTGGGCTTCACCGTGGTCGACAGCGTGGCAAATGTGCTGGCGGGGATCGCGCAGATCCAGGCGATCGCAGTGACCGGGAAGCTTGATCGGGTCGACTACACTGATGCCGCGCCGCGCATCGTCACCAGTGCTGCCACGCTGTCGGCAAATGCCGCCGCCTTCGCCGCCCAGGACGTTGACGGCTATCCCGTTGAGCTGACCGATGCGGGGACGCCGACCGTCACCGTGCCAGCCCATCTGCTGGGCGGCTTCTTCTTCCGTAACGCAACCCTGGATGCCATCACCGGGCCGTGGAGCCTGCAGGTCAACGGGCGCGTCACGGTCGGAACGGTCACGGCGATCGTGGCGGAGAACAACAACGTCAAGGCCCGCCTGGCCGGCGCGCTCGATGTCGCCGGCTTCAGCTTCGATATCGCGCCCGATATCGACTATCTCCTGACACTCCACCAGGCTGGCAAGCTTAACACGCTCGACATTCTGGACAGCAACGCCGCCACCTTCAACCTGACCACAGCCCGTGTCGCGGCGCTGGAGGGCGTCTTCGGCCTCACAACCGATCCGTACATTCTGAAGACAGAGACCGGCACCACGGCGCGGACCGCGACAGCCGATCTGGCGCGGGTGATCCACACGGCCTTCGACGTCAACCACGCCATCGACCTCCGTGACATGGCGTTCTCGCCCGCCGGCCTGTCCTTCGTCTACAGCGCCGGCAGCCTTCAAGTGCTGCGCAACGGCGCGCCGCAGGGCACCGCCGCGGTCACCGCGGCCCCTGGCGTGACCTACGACAACACCAGCTTCTACGTCGCGCCAGACGGTGCGGCGGGCACGCGGATCAAGGCGATCGACGCCACCATCGGCGCGCTGGCGGTGACCAACACCACGACCAGCACCTCGTTTGCCACCGGCGGCACCTTCTTCGACGGCGCCATCGGCTATCTCCAACGCCAGTTCATCAACCCCACCGGCGGCAGTGTGGCCGTGGGTGCGAACATCCCCAATGTGTTCCTGCATGGCGGCGGCCTTCTCGGCGGCAATGCGCTCCAGGTGTTGTCGGGCCGGAACGTCATCGACGGCGGCACCGGCTCCAACTTCCTGGTCGGCGGCCTGGGATCGGGCCCGGAGAATACCGATACCTTCTTCCTCGACGGCCGCGGCGGCGGGGTGAGCTGGGGCACGGTGGTGAATTTCCAGGCCGGCGACGCGGTCACCTTCTGGGGCTGGAAGGACGGCATCACCACTTTCGACTGGTTCGCCGACGCCGGCGCGCCGGGCTTCCAGGGGGCGACGATCCATGCCCGGCTCAATGGCGGCTCTGGCGCCTATGACGCCTCGATCACCTTCACCGGCATCGATCTTGCCACCGCCCAGTCCTGGACCATCCAGACCGGCTCGACCGGCGGGCTGAACACCTACGCCTATATCCAGGCCACCTGACAAGCGGGGTTCACAGGTACTTGCCGCGCTCCAGGATCTCCAGCGTGTATTCCTTGTAGGTCATGCCCAGCGCCTCGGCCCGCTCCAACCGGCGCAGGGCGATCTCCCGTCCCGGCGACTTCCAGACCGCCTTGGATTTCTTGCGCCAGATCCAACCCTTCCAGGAGGCATCGCCGGGATCCTCCTCCACCAGCGGCGGGCCGCCATTGTCGCCCAGCTTCGCCTCACGCATCGGCCAGTTCCTTGAACATGAAGATGGTGCGCTCCGGCACGCCGGCGGTGTTCAGCGCATAGGCGGGGATGATGCCGCCAACCTGCCAGCCCAGCGCCAGGTAAAGCCGATGCGCCGCCTCGCCCGCGGTATCCAGCACCAGGGTGCGCTTGCCCTCCTGGCGGGCCAGCGCCTCGGCCGCTTCCATCAGCAGGCGGGCAAGCCCGCGCCGGCGGGCGCCGGGATGAACCAGCACCTTGGCGATCTCGCCGCGCTGGCGCCCGTTCGGCGGCATGCCGAGAATCACCGTGGTGGTGCCGAGAATGCGGTCGCCATCTCGCGCCACCAGGATGCGCTTGTCGCCCGCCCGCACCGCCGCGCGCTGCCCATCCCAGAAGCCGCGCGCCGCAGCCAGATCGAACGGCAGCAGGAAACCCACGCTGGCGCCATCCAGCACACAGGCATGCAGCACCGCGGCCAGGCCGTTCGCTGCGGCGTCGAAGGACTCGTCGGTCAGTTCCTCGATCATGGCCGGCACACCACCAGGGCATAATGCGCGCCATCATCTGCCGGCGCGCGAAAGCGGGTGGCGCCGAACAGCCGGAACCGCAGGCAATCGCCGAGTTCCAGCCGGTGCGTGGCACCCTCGACGGTCAGCTCGAGCACCCCCGCCAGGACCCAGATATGCTGCTCGAACCCCTGCACCCCGGGGGCCGCATAGGCGATGTCCGCACCGGGCGGCAGCCGCGCCTCCACCAGTTCGGCATCGAAGCCGGCGGCCGGTGGCGAGACCGAGCGGCGGACATAGCCGGTCTCCGGGTCGGTCCAGACCGGTTGCTCGTCGGCGCGCAGCAGCCGGGCCGGCTCAGCCTCCACCTCGGCGAGCAGCCGCGACATGGTGCGCCCATGCGCCGTGCAAAGCCGTCCCAGCAGCGCCGCCGTCGGGCTTGTCTCGCCGCGTTCCAGACGCGACAGCGTGGTGCGCGGAATGCCGGATCGCTCCGCCAACTGATCCAAAGACCAGCCGCGCTCGGCGCGCAACGCCGCCAGCCTTGCGGCCAGCCGGGAGTCGAGCGCGGTTCCGTCGTGGTCCAACACGGCCTCCATATGCGGGATTATTTCCCGAAAACGGTCGGTCGTCAAGATACTGTTTCAGACCGCCGCCTTCAGCCCCTCGACAATGCCTTCGATATCCGCGGCGTCCAGCGTCTCCGCTTCCAGCAGCCGATGCGCGGTGGCATCCAACAGCACCCGCCGTTCGGTCAGCAGCGCCACCGCCCGATTGAAGGCATTCTCGGCCAGGCCATGCACCTCGCGGTCGATCTGACTCGCGGTGGTATCGGCGTAGGCCCGTTCCGCCGGCATCGCCATGCCGCAGGGCAATCGGGTGAACAAGCAAGGCTCCGCCGGCAAAGGGCCGGAGGCCCTTTGGATCCCATTTTTTGGCCGCTGGCAGTCCGCCGACGCATCGCCGA
>CAXNGD010000298.1:0-4180 GCA_964201575.1 Acetobacterales bacterium
GCGAAGACGATGAGTGCGCCAGATTGGTGATCGTGATTGCCGTGCCCATGACCGCCCTCAACGCCGCGAATCGCAGCCAGAGACGAGGGAATCAGAGAATGCCACCGTTGGAAACAGCCGAGAGTCCGAGGTTGGGGCGGTTGGTATTACTCCACTCCGACAGGCTGCTAGGGGGCAAAGATTAACGCCGTCCGAACAGCCCGGTTACCGGACCAGGCCCACCTAGCCCTCAAACGGATCGCGCACCAGGATCGTGTCATCCCTCTCCGGGCTCGTCGACACCAGCGTTACCGGCGCCTCCACCAGCTCCTCGATCCGGCGCACATACTTCACCGCCTCGGCCGGCAGGTCGATCCAGCTGCGCGCCCCGCGCGTCGAACCGGCCCAGCCCGGCATGGTCTCGTACACCGCCTCGGCCCGCGCCTGCGCCCCCATCGCCGCCGGCATCCGCCGCAGCAGTTCGCCATCGATGCGATAGCCGACGCAGATCTTGAGCTCCTTGAGCCCGTCCAGCACGTCGAGCTTGGTCAGCACGATGCCCTGAACGCCGCCGACCTTGCAGGCCTGGCGCACCAGCACCGCGTCGAACCAGCCACAGCGCCGCGGCCGCCCGGTCACCGTGCCGAACTCATGCCCGCGCTCGCCCAGCAACTTGCCAATATCGTCGGTCAACTCGGTCGGAAACGGCCCCGAGCCCACCCGCGTCGTGTAGGCCTTGGCGATGCCCAGCACGAAGCCGATCGCCGACGGCCCGATCCCGGCCCCGCTCGCCGCCGTGGCCGCCACGGTGTTGCTGCTGGTCACAAAGGGATAGGTGCCGTGGTCGACATCCAGCATCACCGCCTGCGCGCCCTCGAACAGGATGCGCGTACCCGCCCGGCGCAGATCATCCAGCCGCTCCCACACCGCCTCGGAGTAAGGCAGGATCTCGGGCGCCAGTTCCAGCAGCCGGTCCAGCACTGCCTGCTTCTCGAACGTTTCGGCCCCCAGCCCTTTTAGCAGCGTGTTGTGGTGCATCAGCAACTCATCGAGCTTGTTCGACAACGTCTCCGGCTCGGCCAGGTCACAGACCCGGATTGCGCGCCGCGCCACCTTGTCCTCATAGGCCGGGCCGATGCCGCGCCCGGTGGTGCCGATCTTGTGCTCGCCCCGCGCCGCCTCGCGCGCCCGATCCAGCGCCCCGTGCATCGGCAGAATCAGCACCGCATTCTCGGCGATGCGCAGCGTCTCGGGGGTGACCACCAAGCCCTGGGACCGCACCCGGGCGATCTCTGACAGCAGCGCCTCGGGATCGATCACCACGCCATTGCCGATCACGCCGAGCTTCCCGCGCACCAGCCCGGACGGCAGCAGGCTCAGCTTGTACGTCTGATTGCCCACCACCAGCGTATGTCCGGCATTGTGCCCGCCCTGGAAACGCACCACCACATCGGCGCGGCTGGCCAGCCAGTCCACCACCTTGCCCTTGCCCTCGTCGCCCCATTGCGCGCCGATCACCGTGACATTGGTCATAGGCCTACTCCGCAACCGCGACGGGCAAGCCGCCGGAAAGAACGTGTGAACATCCGAGGGCACGCGCCGCCCGGACGGCATCGCCGGGCTCGAACCCCGCCACGGTGGCAAAGCCCTCCGCCCGCAACGCCGCCGCCTGCGCGGGATCGGCCCCCGGCGGCAGGTAGAGTCGCCGCCGTGCCGCGCGCGCCGGCATCGCCCGCAGCACGGCGTCGGGATACAGCGTCACGCCCGTCGCCGGCTCCGCCTCGCCACAGACATAGCGTCCACCGCGGCCGAGTTCCTCGTGCCGTCCGGGCGCATAGACCGACAGGCTGACGCCGGTGTGGTAGCGAAACCCGCGGAACTCCACGGGATCGACCGTCACCTTCAAGTCCGGCGCGCGCGCCTGGATCGCCGCCACGGTTTCGGCCAGCCGTTCGGCATGACGCCGCGCCCCCGGCGTCAACGCCGCATCGGCCAGCGCATCCAGCGCCCGCCGCGCCGGTCCGGCCGCCAGCAACAATTCGGTCAAAGTGTCGGCCAGCGCGCCGCCCCGCGCCTGGACGGCCGCGGCATCCTTGCGATCCAGCGCGCGCGCCAGCGAGGCACGCTGCACCGGCTCGATCCCTGCCTCGTCCAACAGCGTCGGGATCAGCGGCGGCATGGTCAGGTCATAGCTCAGACGGGTCAGGCCAAGACTGGCCAGCGCCTCGGCGGCCACCAGCACGATCTCGGCATCGGCATGCGGGCTGTCATGGCCGATCAGCTCGATCCCGGCCTGCGCCACCTGGCGGTCCGGCGCAATCTGGCTGCCCTGGACCCGCAGGCATTGCCCGGCATAGGACAGGCGCAACGGCCGGGCGAACTGCGCCAGCCGGGTGGTCGCGATGCGCGCCACCTGGGGCGTGATATCGGCCCGCAGCCCCATCATCCGCCGCGTCTCGGGGTCCATCAGGCGAAACGTCTGATCGGCCACCGCCGCCCCGGTGCCGGCCAGCAGCGAATCCTCGAATTCCAGCAAAGGCGGCTTCACCCGTTGGTAGCCATGCGCGGCGAAGGCGTCCATCAGCGCCTGCACCGCCGCTGCCTCGGTTTCGGCATCGGGCGGCAACAGGTCGCGCAGGCCGGCGGGCAGCAAGGCCGGATGGGGGGGCGGATCGTCGGTCATGGCCTCAGCAGGAAAATTGGGTCAAATGGCCCGGGCCTATAGCACCCGCGGTCCGCCGGCGAAAGGAAGCCGGCCTCAGCGCGGCAGCAGCCGCAACAGGTCGGGCAGGCCCTGGCCCGGTGCTGCGGGACGTGCCGGCACCTCGGCCAATCCGCCACAAGGATTGGTGACCGAGGCGCCGCGATCCAGCACGATCCCGCCCAACCCCGCCAGCGGATTGGCCCGCGTGCCAGCGCGTGCCTGCACCACCACGCTCGGCGCCAGCAGACTGCCGCGCACCTGCACCGGCACCACCACGCCGCCGAATGCGGCCAGCTTCAGCCGGGGCGCCAGGTCGAGCGCGATCACCTCGGTGCCCAGGTTCACGGTGCCGGTGCCAACCAGCGAGAGATCGCCGGCATCGGCCGCCAGAAGCCGGGCGGTGGCCACGCCGCGCGCAATGTCGAACCGCGCGATGGCGCAGTTCAGCTTGGAGTCGGCCAGCTTCTGCACCTGCGGCAGCACCGTGCGCAGCGCACCGAGCTTCAGCACGTCGATATAGCCGTTGGCCAGGGTGCCCGGCCCCACCACCAGGCTGGCCGTGCCCTCCAGCGCACTGGCCAAGGCCCGCGGGCTGGCGCCTTGGGCGCGCAGCGCCAGCACCAGATCGCCCTTGGCCTCCAGCATTGCCGGCACCCCGGCCAGGCCAAGCAAACGGCCGATATGCACCTGCTGGGCCGCGACATCCAGAACCAGCGTCGGCGGCGTGGCCTTGGCGTTCAACCTGGCATCGCCGGCGACATGGCTGCCCAACAGCGTAAAGGCATAGGGGCGCAGGGCCATGTCGCCATCCACCAGCACCAGGCGGACCATCGCCTTCTCGATTCGCGCCATGGCGGTTTCCAGCAGCGCCACGCGCAGGGTCACGTCAGCATCCAGCCTGCGAAGTGCCGCGACATCGACGGCCTCGGTGCCGAACAAGCGGGCCTCGTCCGGGGCGGGCTGGGGCTCGGCTGCCGCCCGGGCCACGGGGGCCGGCAGCGCCTCGACCAGATCCAGCGTCGCCGAGTCCAGATCGGCCGTCAGTTTCGGCCGGGCGCCAGACAGATCCAGGGCCGCGGTGCCGGTGAGGTCCGATGCGCCAACGCGCAACACCAGCTCGGCGGCGCGCAGGGTGGCGCCGAGATCGCCTTGGATCCGCACTGACAGATGGGCCTTGACCGGCGGCAGCGCGGTGCCGGCCAGTTCGTCCAGCGACGTCAGCGGCTCGGCCTCGGCCGAGAGGCTGAGGTCGAGGCCCTTGCCGGCCCGGGCATCGGCCAGTCCGCCGGCGAGCTTCACCACGGTGCCGGGCAAGGTGATGCTGAGATTGGCGACGAAGGGGCCGCCGGGGGCAAAGAAGCCGATTGGCAGGTCGAGGTCGCCGGCAAAGGCGATGGGCTGTTCACGATAGACCGCCGCGGCTGCCAGGGCGAGGCGGCCATCGGGGCGGGAGGTCAGCTTGAAATCCTTCAGCAGGGCGGTGCGAACATCCTCGCC
>CAXNGD010000299.1:0-4138 GCA_964201575.1 Acetobacterales bacterium
GGATCCGGATCATAGCCGGCCGAGTGGCGCACGCCGCGGAATCGGCCGCCGCCTGCCCTGATGTGCGCTTCGAGCACCGGGGTCACCCAATCGCCAGCCGTCAAGTCAGCGTAGCCGACGATGCCAGCTGCTACTCTGATCTTGCCATATCCACCGCTTTCGCTCATCGCGGCGATACCGGCGACGAACTCCGTCTCGCCAACTGCACGCATCGGGATCGGTCCTGAGTTCCGATACATGGAATGGCATTGCAGGAAGACACTGCCGATCACGTTGTGGCCAGTGTTGCAGTCGGCCAGGAACTCATCGAGCAGGTAGCGCAATTCTGTTTCGCCTGCCGCTGCACCGCGGCGATGCCACAGGTGGTGGTGTGTATCGATGATGGGCAGGTCGGGATCGATGATCGGTTCGTCAGTCGCCGTCGCCAGCCAGGCATCGCGTGGCGAGAATATCCGGCCGAATGCTGTCTTCGTGTTTGTCGCGCTCATCGGCGTGTTCCCCCGTCCAGGCATCTGGTGGGATTACCGCACGACCACCCCTGACGCTCAAGCGTGGTGGCTGGCGCGGAAACAAAGCAATCATTCTGCGCTCAATCTGACTTGGCTGTGCCGCGCCCCAGCGCGAAGTTTCCATCACGCGCAGGGGACAGGCCCCGCCAGGAAGGAGCAGCAGAGATGACCAACACCAGCATCCCGCAGACCCAGAACCCGGAGTGGGGTTTCTTCGGCACCGTCAGCCACCACGGCGACGCCGAGATCGCCTGGCCGATCGCCATCAACACCATCAGCGACGCGACGCAACTCCCCGCCGAGACGGTCGCCATCTTCCTCGACAGCCGGCACGGGCGCCACTTCGCCGACGACGTCGCCAACGAACTGACCACCGGCAAGGTGATCGCGGACGCGATCAACGCCGCTACCGCCCGCTGGATGGGCTGGCGCATCAGCGCCCGCACCGCCCACGAGACCGGCATCCCCCGCGGGCTCCCCTACCTCACCGGCTACGCCATGCACGCCGAGATCGAGGCCGACATCACCGAGTGACGCGGCTCCCGCCGCCTCCGCCCCGACCAGGGTCTCCCTGGCGGGGCTCCAGGCAGTAGCAGGTGCCCGATGGTCGGGAGCCGCCACCTGGAGCACGCAAATGAACCTCTCTCCCGCCGCCACCATCGTCCTGACCCGCGCCGCCGAGCGCCCGGACGGCCGCCTCGAATTCCATCGCAAGCTGCCCACCGCCGCGCGGCACAAGATGATCGACGCCCTGCTGCGCCAGGGCCTGATCGTCGAAACCCAGGGCGACTACCGCCTCTGCAACGGTTCCCTCCTCATCGAGAGCACCTCAACCGGCCTGATGCTGACCACCCTCGCACTGACCGACACGGGCTTGCGCGCCATCGGCCGCCACACCGACGAGACGCCCGCCGCCACGGAGGCCGACACGGCGCCGCCCGCTGCTTCGGACGAAGCAGTGGCGCAGGAGGCACTGGCCGTGGCCGACGCCCTCGACGCCGCAACCATGGCGCCCACGCAGCGCAAGCCGCGCGAGGGCACCAAGCAGGAGGCGGTGCTGGCCATGCTGCGCCGCGAAGAGGGGGCGACCACCGCGCAGATCGCCGAGGCCACCGGGTGGGCCAGCCACACCATCCGCGGATTCCTCTCCATCCAGAAGAAGAAGGGCGTCAAGATCGACATCCTCGATCGGGTCCGCATGGTCGGGCCAAACCGCGAGGGTGCAAAGGGTTCCTTCACCGTTTACCGGGTTGCGGGCTGAGACGAAGGCATGCCCTGCGAACGACGCTGGATCATCCTGGCCGCGGATGGCCGGCACTCCACCCTGGGGTGCCACGCCCCACCAGACGAGGAGGAGGTGGCGAAAGCCGCCTCCGCCCTCGCGGCGGTTGGACTGACCGGCTGGTATGTCACGGGCCCTCGATCACCTGCCAGATGGCCGAGGTGATGATCTCTCGCGGGTTGTTCTAGCAGATACGCGACGCCATCACGGCGCTCCGGCCGTTACACCCCGCCCGATGTTAGGAGATCAGCGTCCGATTGGATCGATCTGGCTGACGGCTGGAGATGTGCGTCCTGACGAAGGCGAGCATGCCCAGATTTCTGTCGGCACAGCGATCGGCGGCCAGTCGGTAAGGCTTCAGCAGTCTTGCCGGCGGGTCACCGTTGCTAAATTCCCGGTTTGGAGCTTATCGTTCCGCCTTGGCGGACAAGGTCGCCGTCCATCGGGGGAATCCCGGACAAGAAGCTTGGGAGAGGGAAACAGATGCGCACGCATCGTCGATGGCTCAACGCGGCTTTGTTTGCGTCAATGCTGCTAGCGCCAGGGGTTCCCGGGGCTTGGGTACAGGGGGCTTTGGCACAGGGGACGACGGCGCAGGACGAGGCGGCGCTGACGTATTTCCGCCAGGCCAAGATCGACTGGCGGCAGGCGGCGGGGCAGTCGCTGACGATCGGGCTGAACAAGCATCCGTTCACCGAGTCCCTGTTGCCGTTGATTCCCGAGTTCCGGCGGTTGACGGGGATCAATGTGGACTACCTGATCCTTCCGGAGGCGGAGTATTTTACCAAGCTGGCGGCGGATCTTTCGCAGAAGCGCGGGGAGTTCTCGGTGATCATGACCGGGCCGATGCGTAATTGGGGGTATGTGCCGCCGGACTGGATCCTGCCGTTGGATGGGTTCATCAATGATCCGAAGCTGACAGACAAGTCCTGGTACAAGATCGAGGATTTCTATCCGGCGTTGATTGCGGCGAATCGGTGGAGTGGCAAGATCGGCAGCGGAGTGGGCGAGGGGCCGCTGTATTCGATTCCGGTGCTGGCGGAGAGCTATATCCTGGCGTATCGGAAGGATATATTCGATCAATACAATATCAAGGTGCCGACGACGCTGGAGGAGATGGCCGAGGCGGCGCGGCAGGTGAAGAAGAATGCGGGAATCGCGGGCATTGTGGCGCGGGGGACGCCGAGCGTGGCGTCGATGGGCACGGGGTTCATCAGCGGGCTGAAGTCGTATACCGGCGGGAAGTGGGCCGAGCTGGACGACAAAATGCGTGCAAATTTCCATGATCCACGGTCAGTGAAATACACCGAGTTGTGGATCGACATGGTGCGCGAGAGCGGGCCGCCGAACTGGGCCAACATGCAGTGGTACGACGCGATGGAGGCGTTCACCGCGGGGCAGGGCGGGATGATCGCGGATGCGGATTTCTTTGCTGCG
The DNA here is from genome assembly GCA_964201575.1 of Acetobacterales bacterium. GTDB lineage: Bacteria > Pseudomonadota > Alphaproteobacteria > Acetobacterales > Acetobacteraceae > CAMDGX01. Next base: position 3,229 of record CAXNGD010000299.1, read on the forward strand.
AACTACGAGGATCCCGCGAAGTCCAAGGTTGCGGGGAAGATCGGCTATGCGCTGATCCCCGGGGCGGGGAACGGTGCGCCGCAGGCGGGGCTGTGGACCTGGGCGCTGGGGATCAACAAGGCGACGAAAAACAAGGAGGCGGCCTGGCTGTTCGTGCAGTGGGCGACGGCGCAACAGACGTTGCTGAACGCGACGGTGGGGTATCGGAACTACAATCCGTCTCGGGCCTCGGTGATGGAGGATGCGCGGGTGCAGGCGCTGATGGGGTCGTGGGGCGGTGGGAGCTACCTCAGGACGATCAACAAGAACCTGGAGACGGCCAAGGTGGCCTGGGTTCCGCAGCCGGAGCGGACGCGGGCGGCCGATATCTGGGCGCGGGCGCTGCATGAGGTGTATTTCAAGCGGATGCCGGCGGCGGACGCGTTGAAGAAGGCGAGCGTGGAGGTGGACCGGGTTCTGAAGGAGGCGGGGATTACGCAGTAGCCAGGGCCGACAGGAATGGCGCGCCGGCGGCTGGATCGCTATCTGCCGTATCTCCTGTTGGCGCCGGCCTTGGTGCTGTTGGCGGGGATGCTGTATCCGTTCGGGTTGGGCATCTACTACAGCATGACCAACTATTGGCTTCAGTACCCGCAGCGGTTCCGCTTCATCTGGTTCGACAACTACATCAACCTGATGAGCGAACCGCTGTTCGCGCGCGCGATGGAGTTCACTCTGGGCTTCACCGTGGTGGCGGTGGTGGTGCAGGTGGGGCTGGGGCTGGCGGTGGCGTTGTTCCTGCATGCGCGGGTGCCAGGGCGGGCGGTGATGCGGGCGTTGATGCTGTTGCCGTTGATGATGCCGCCGGTGATCACCGCGCTGATGTGGAAGATCATGATGGCATCGACCAACGCCGGCATTCTGAACTATC
>CAXNGD010000300.1:0-4134 GCA_964201575.1 Acetobacterales bacterium
CGATCAACGGCTTGATATGCCCTCCGATCATCCCCCGGTCGGCGGAAAGCGTGGCGGGTTTCTTGGTCCGCCCGCCGCGAATCAGCAGTCGACCGCTCTCCGCATCGGCTCGGTAGTTGTCGCACAGTTCGCTGACCGTCAGGGCGTGTCGAGCAGCATGCTTGTCCGCTGCCGGATCGCTGCCTTGGACCACCGCGCCGAGTAGGCGCCGGGCTTCCTCGCGGGCGGTGTCGGGGGTCCAGGGTACACCGTGTCGTCCAATGGTTTGCCACCGCTGCCGCCCGCCGGTCGTCCGGTATTTCAGCACATAGGACACAGCGTCGCCTTTTTGCCGCCGCGCGCCAAAGCCGGCAACAGCCGCGTCCCAGGCGATCTCGCCGGGTCGAAGTGCCCGCACCTCACGCAACCCAAGTCGCTTCCGATCGTTCACCCTAGCCCCCACTGGTTCGGTAGCTAGCCTAAGCCTAGCTACCGGATAGCTACCACCTTGGGACAAGACCTAGCAACCAAGCACAAACGATGGCAAGGAAATATATATTGATACCAGAGTTTTAAGTGCCATTCACAAGCCGGTGCAAACAGCTTCAAATCGTAGGAAGCCCCTTGGTAAGGGAGAGGTCGACAGTTCAATCCTGTCGTGCAGCACCATTCCTCCCCTCCCCCCCGCCGTGCCAACGCAGTCAGCGCCGCGAAAATACGTACGCGCGGCATCGGGCGTTTACCGGTCCTAAGGGTTCCGCAGGCATCATGCCGCGAGCAAGACTGCCATGGGGTGCACGCCGTGAAAATCGATCCGACCGAGTGCGGGCGCGCCGCCTTTGACTCGGTTTTCAGGCTCGGGATCACCCCGACGCCGGACAACTTTGCAATCTGGTTCGAGTATCACACCGGGCTCAATCCCGAACTCGGCCATCTCATCGACCTGCTGCTGCGCGAGCCCGGCCGCTGCGACGACCAGACGATGGGCGCGGTGCATCGCAAGTTCTTCGCCCATGGCGGCGCGCGCGACGCCTTGCGCGCCACCACCGCGCGGATGCAGAGCCTGTTGGCCGAAGTCGGGACCGCCGTGGGCGATGCGGGGAACGACGCGCGCAGCTTCGGCGGCGTGGTACGCGATACCTCGGTTGCCTTCGCCTCAGGCACCTCCTCGCTGCAATCGCTGATCCAGAGTCTGCGTGACGAGGCCAGGGCCATGGCCGAGCGCAGCGAAGCGGTCGGACAGCACCTGGCCGGTGCCGCCGAGCGCATCCAGACCCTTGAACGCTCGCTGGACGACATGCGCCAGGACGCGGCGACTGACGGGTTGACCAAGCTGGCCAACCGCCGCAGTTTCGACACGCGGCTGCGCGAGGCTGCCGGGGCGGCGATGAATTCCGGCGCGCCGCTAATCCTGGTAATGCTCGACATCGATCACTTCAAGCGGGTGAACGACACCTGGGGACACCAGACCGGCGACCAGGTGCTGCGACTGCTGGCGGCAACGCTGACCGCATCCATCCGGGCGGGAGATTTAGTGGCGCGCTATGGCGGGGAGGAGTTTGCCGTGATCATGCCCGGTGCCACCGCCCGCGTGGCCTTCGATGCCGCCGATCGGGTGCGCCAGGCGTTCGAGGGCCGTCAGATCGTGGCGCGCACCACCGGAGCCACGATCTGCGGCCTGACCATGTCGGCGGGCCTGGCCTCCTACGATCCCGGCGAGCGCCTGTCCGACTGGATCGAGCGGGCCGACCAGGCGCTTTACACCGCCAAGAAGACCGGGCGAAATCGGGTCTGCATGGCGGCGGCGGCGGAGAAGTCGGCTTCAGAAAAATCGCCGGCAGAAAAATCGCAAGCGGGCGCATCCGAACGGGAGGCTGCGACCGTAGCGTGACGACAGGCGCTTCCAGCCTCGGGCGGCGCGGATTGGTTCGGGGAGGATGGACGGCGATGCATGCTGCGCGGCGAGTGGTTCTGGTCCTGTCCGACGCGGCCGAGCGCGCCCGGGTGGCATCCCTGCTCGAGGATTGCGGCTTCGCGGTCACCGCGGCCGCCGATCTGGCCGGGCTGTGCGATGTGCTCGCCGTGCGGGATCGCTGGGTGGACGCGCTGGTGCTGGAGGCCGGGCTCGATGGCCAGGACGGTGCCGTGATCTGTGGCGGGCTGCGCCGGTCCGGGGCGCGATTTCCGGTGCTGGTGCTGCACAACGGCGATGACGGGCTGGTGGTGCGGTGTCTGGATGCCGGCGCCAATGATTGCCTGGCCCGCCCGCTGCGCCCGCTGGAACTCGCGGCACGGCTGCGGGCCCAGCTGCGCCAGCATGACGGCAATGACGGCGCGGTGCTGACGATCGGGCCATACCGGTTCCGGCCGTCGCGGCGCGAGCTGGAGGACATCGCGACCGGGCGCATCATCCGTCTGACCGGCACCGAGGCGGCGATGCTGCGCTATATCTACGGCGCCGGCGGCGAGGCGGTGCCGCGCACGGTGCTGCTGAACCAGGTCTGGGGCTATCAGCCGGGGGTCAGCACCCATACCGTTGAGACCCACATCTATCGCCTGCGGCGCAAGATCGAGCCGGATCCCGGGCAGCGCCAGCTTTTGCTGTGCGATGAGACGGGTTATCGGCTGAACCTGGCGTTTCCCGCGCTGGCGCAGGGCATGGCCGCCGCCGGTCATGGCGCGGGGGTGCGCGCATCGGCCTGAGGCGGGATTGCGCTTGAGCGCTTCGCTGCGGTGCAGCATGATGGGCGCCTGTGACAGGAGCCTCGCATGGACAGCCTGAACGCCTTCGTCGCCGGTCCGCGCTGTCGCATTGCCAGTGGGGCAAGCGGGGCGCTCGCCGGGCTGGGCTTCGCGGTCAAGGACCTCATCGATATCGCGGGCTGGCCCACCGGGGGCGGCAATCCCGATTGGGCCGCCTATGCCGGCACGCCGACGCGCCATGCCTGGGTGGTTGAGACCCTTCTGGCGGCGGGCGCCTCGGTGGTGGGCAAGACGATCACCGATGAGGTCTCGCTCGGCATCCTGGGTGAGAATGCGCATGACGGCACGCCGGCGAACCCCGCGGCCCCGGACCGGGTGCCGGGCGGGTCGTCATCGGGCTCGGCGGCGGCGGTGGCGGGCGGGGCGTGCGACTTCGCGCTGGGGACGGATACCGGCGGGTCGGTGAGGGTGCCGGCGAGTTTCTCCGGGCTGTTCGGCATCCGGCCGACGCATGGGCGGATCGATTTTTCCGGCATCTGCGTGCAGTCGCCGGCCAGCGATACCTGCGGCTGGTTCGCGCGCGATGCCGCGATGTTTGCGCGGGTTGGTGAAGTTTTGTTGGGCGAGGCGGTTCCGGCTTCCTTGCCGACCACGCTGGTGGTGGCCGTGGATGGTTTTGGCCAGGCTGATGACGCCGTCTGTGCGGCATTGGCGCCGATGGTCGACCGGCTGGCGCGGCTGATCGGGGCGCGGCGCGACGAGACCATGGCGCCGTCCGGCCTGGCCGGCTGGCTGCGGGCGCAGCGTGTGCTGCAGCAGAGCGAGGCCTACGTCACCTTTGCGCCCTGGCTCGATCGGCACAATCCGCGGCTGGCTTTCAGCGTGGCGCGCGGGTTGGTGGCGGGGGCCGGCTGGACCGAGAGCGACCGCAGCTTTGCCGCCATCACCCGGCGGGAAGTGACGGCGCGCATGGCGCATCTGCTGCCGCCGGGGACCATCCTGTGCCTGCCTACCACGCCGTTCCCGGCGCCGTTGCGCGGCTTGCCGGTCTCCGAGCTGGCGATGCCGCGCGAGCGGATTTCGGCTTTGACCTGTGCCGCGGGGCATAGTGGGGTGCCGCAGGTCAATTTGCCCGGCGCGGTGGTGGATGGCGCGCCGGTGGGGCTCTCGATCCTAGGTGGGCGCGGCACGGATGCGACATTGCTGGCGGTGGCGCGGGCGCTGGGGTAGCAAGGAAGTCTTCTTTTTGTGAACAAAAAGAAGCAAAAAAACTTTATCCGATTAGGCCGAGCCCAATGGATAGAAGTTTTTGGCTCTGTTCTCGAATCGTATGTGCTCTGTAGAATCCGGTCAAACGCCCTGTTTGGAGCGCATCGATGGACGACGCGATTTTCCGTAACTGGCTGTCTGGCCTGGACACGTTGACGGCGGCGCAGCGTGAAGAGGTTCTGT
>CAXNGD010000301.1:0-4128 GCA_964201575.1 Acetobacterales bacterium
ATCAGATGGGCGCCGGCAGCGATGCCGCGCGGCCCGTCGCTGCGCACCATCGCCTCGGTGAGCCAGGCGGCGACTTCGAGGTCCTTGCTCTTGGTGGTCAGAGCCTGCACCGCGAGGTCGCGCACCACGCGCCATTGCGGCGGCGACGGGTAATCCGCGCCGGGGTCGGCATCGGCCTGACGCTCGGCAGCGCGCGCCTCCGCACGGGCATCGCGCAGGCGGAAATAGGTCGATTGCGGGGAGAAATCCTCGCGCAGGTCAACGCCCACCGGAACATCCCCGGCGATCGGCGCCAACAGGGCCTCCATGTCGATACCATCGGGCCAGTCGGCCATCGCCCTCTCCCTGTGTACGCATCGGGGCCCTATGCACGCATCGGGGCGCATTCCCGCGCGGCAGATCACCCTGAATTGCTATATCGACGCAAACTATTTGCCGATGCAACCGGCACGGGCACTGGACTTATCGCCGGCTCCGCACCTATCGTCCAGCCGCTCGGGATGCAGGCGGCAGATCCCTGGGCGAAGGTTTCCGGGGAGCAACGATGGCCACGATCGATCTCAAGGCGCTGGTGGGGCGGCTTAATGACCATTGCCGCCGTGCGATGGAGGCCGCCGCCGGCCTGACGCTGTCGCGCAGCCATTACAATGTCGAACTCGAGCACTGGCTGCTGAAACTGGCGGACGGCACCGATACCGACATTGCTGCCATCCTGCGCCACTACGATGCCGATCACGGCCGCTTCACCACCGATCTCAACCGTACGCTCGACAAGATGAAGACGGGCAATTCGCGCGCGCCGTCGCTTTCGCCGGAGATTGTCGAGGCGTCCAAGCAGGCCTGGCTGTTCGCCTCGGTGGAGCATGGGCTCACCCGCGTGCGCTCGGGCCACCTACTGTGGGCGATGCTGGCCGACGAAACCCTGTCGCGCCACACCCGGGAGGCATCCAGCCAGTTTGGCAAGATCAACGCTGACGCCCTCAAGCGTGACCTGCTGACCATCACCCGCGACAGTATCGAGGCCGCCAGCGCCACCACATCGGTCGAGGGGGCGCCGGTTGGCGAGGGTGGCGATGGGGCACCAAGGCCGATGGGCTCGGGTGCGCTCGACCAGTTCACCATCGACCTCACCGCCAAGGCGCGCGCCGGCAAGATCGACCCGATCCTGGGGCGCGACACCGAAATCCGCCAGGTTGTCGACATCCTTACCCGGCGCCGGCAGAACAACCCGATCCTCACCGGCGAGGCCGGGGTGGGCAAGACGGCCGTGGTCGAGGGGTTTGCGCTGCGCATTGCCGAGGGCGACGTGCCGCCGGCGCTCAAGGACGTGGTAATCCGAACCCTCGATCTCGGGCTGTTGCAGGCCGGTGCTGGCGTAAAGGGCGAGTTCGAGAACCGGCTGAAGAACGTGATCGAGGAGGTGAAGGCCTCGCCCAAGCCGATCATCATCTTCATCGACGAGGCGCACCAGATGATCGGCGCCGGCGGATCGGCCGGACAGGGCGATGCCGCCAACCTGCTCAAGCCTGCGCTTGCCCGCGGCGAGTTGCGCACGATCGCGGCGACGACCTGGGCGGAGTACAAAAAGTACTTCGAGAAGGACGCGGCGCTGACCCGGCGGTTCCAGGTGGTCAAGGTCGAGGAACCGTCGGAGCCGCTGGCCATCGCCATGGTGCGCGGCATCGTCGCCACCCTGGAAAAGCACCATGGTATCCGCATCCTCGACGAGGCGGTCGAAGCAGCGGTGAAACTGTCGGCCCGCTTCATCCCCAGCCGGCAATTGCCGGACAAGGCGGTCTCGCTGATCGACACCGCCTGTGCCCGCGTCGCCATGAGCCAGGCGGCGATGCCGGCGGCACTGGAAGATCGGGTTCGACGTATCGCGTTGATCGACACCGAGGTGGAGATCCTCGACCGCGAGATGGCCGCGGGCGCCGACCATGGCGTCAAGAAGGGCGAGTTGCTGGAGGAGCGCCAGAAGGCCGAGGCCGACCGCGCCGCGCTGGAAGCGCGCTGGGAACAGGAAAAGGTGCTGGCCGCCGAGATCGCCGAGACGCGCGGGCATATCGAGAACCCTGATGACGGTCAGGACAAGGACGCGCTGCGCGCCAAACTCGCCGCCGCCAGCACCACGCTGCGGGAGCTGCAGGGCGAGACGCCCTTGGTGTTCCCGGTCGTCGACGCACAGGCGGTGGCCGAGATCGTGGAAAGCTGGACCGGCATTCCGGCCGGTCGCATGCAGTCCAACGAGATCAACACCGTCCTGAACCTGCAGACCGCGATGGGCAAGCGCATCGTCGGCCAGGATCACGCGCTGGAGGCGGTTGCCCAGGCGATCCGCACCAGCCGGGCCAAGCTGACCGATCCGCGCAAGCCGATCGGCGTCTTTCTGATGGTCGGCACATCCGGCACAGGCAAGACCGAAACGGCGCTGACGCTGGCCGACCTGCTCTATGGCGGCGAGCAGAACATGACCACCATCAACATGACCGAGTTCAAGGAGGAGCATAAGGTCAGCCTGCTGATGGGCTCGCCACCAGGCTATGTCGGCTATGGCGAGGGCGGCATCCTGACCGAGGCGGTGCGGCGCCGGCCGTATTCGGTGGTGCTGCTCGACGAGATGGAGAAGGCCCATCCCGGCGTGCAGGACGTGTTCTTCCAGGTGTTCGACAAGGGCAACATGAAGGACGGCGAAGGCCGCGACATCGACTTCAAGAACACCGTCATCATCATGACGTCCAATGCGGGCACCGACCTGATCACCAAACTCTTCGCCGATCCGGAGACGGCGCCCGATGCGGCGGGCCTGGCCGAGGCACTGCGGCCGGAACTGATGAAGTACTTCAGGCCCGCCTTTCTCGGCCGGATCACCATCGTGCCGTATTTCCCGCTCTCCGAGGCGATCATCCGCCAGATCGTGGAGCTGCAGCTCAACCGGATCGCGCGCCGCGTTCGCGAGGCCTATCGCGCCAGCTTCGTGTTCGATCACGCACTTGTGGAAACAATTGCAGCCCGTTGCACGGAAAGTTCATCGGGCGCGCGCAACGTTGAGAATATACTGTCGCGAACACTGCTTCCGGAACTCTCTGCGGAGGTTCTGGGGCGGCTGGCCGGGGGGGATGCCATCAACAGCATCGCCGTCGGCATCGATCCCTCGGGGTCGTTCACCTACACACTAGGCTGATTCCCCGGAACGGCAGCAAAACAGGAGAAGACACATGCCGATCTACATGAAATACGACGCTATCCCCGGCGACGTTACCGAGGAAGGCCACAAATCCTGGATCGAGCTCAATTCGTGCCAATGGGGCATCGGCCGCGGAATTTCGTCGCCGACCGGCGGCAGCGCCGATCGCGAATCCTCGGCACCCAGCGTGAGCGAGGTCACGATCACCAAGGCGCAGGACGTCGCGACGATCAAGCTGGTCGACGCGGCGCTCCAGGGCGAAGGCAAGCTTGTGGAGATCGACTTCACCAAGACCGACAAGGGTAAGCTTGAAGTCTATCTGAAGCTGACGCTGACCAACACCATGATCAGCGGATACTCGTTGAGCAGCGGCGGCGACCGGCCTTCGGAAAGCCTGTCGCTGAACTTCACCAAGGTCGAGGTGAAGATGCTGCAGAACGATTCCACTGGCGCCGGCGCCGACTCGTCGAACGTCACGTACGACATCAGCAGCGCCAAAGTGGTCTGAGCCAAACCCTGCCGTTCATGCGCCTGCAAGCGGCCCGACCCTCACCGGTCGGGCCGTTTCGGCTTCAGCCAACACGCTCGGCGACTTGCTCCACGATGCAATCGCCGCCGCAGCTATTTCACCCGAACCACCGCTCGTGCCACACCGCCTTCGGCATCCAACACCGTCAGGCGATAGAAGCCGGGCCCGGTCGGCATCCAGGCCGCCTCGCGCCGGGCGGGATCGGCCGGCAGCCTGGCGCCATCGACCAGGAAAGTGAGCGGCCGTCGTCCGCCCATCACCCGCAGCACCACGGCGGATTCGGCATTCAGCACGGCGCCGGGCGGCGGGAACAGCAGGCGCAGCGCCTCCTCCTGCCCCCCGAGATTCGCAGTGGCGATGGGCCTCGCCTCGATCCGCGGCTCGGGCCGTGGCGACGGGGGCAACAATTCGA
>CAXNGD010000302.1:0-4081 GCA_964201575.1 Acetobacterales bacterium
CTATCCCCAAGCCCGCACGCGCGACCTCCCCTTCATGAACTTCGGTCGAAAACCAAAGCCCGCCTGACCGCAATACCGCCGCATGACCATATTATTCTGATATCGAAACAAAAAAGCCAAGCCCTTACTTTTCCAACCGCCGCACCTCGGCCAAACACGCTGCCCGATCCGCCAAACACCCGCCCGCCAGCCACCACTCCCGCACCGCCCGCAACAACGCCCCCATCCCCGGCCCCGCCGCCACCCCCGCCAAATCCCGCCCCTTCAGCGGAAACACCGGCACCACCATCGAACTCAACCGCTCCCGCAACAAATCCCCTCGCCCCGCCAGCCAGCTCGCCCCAATCAAAATCTCCTTCGTCGTCCCCGCCAAAGCCCGCCGCAAATCATCGTCCGTTGCCCCATCCCCCGGCACGACCGTCGCTTTCAACGCCACCAACCGCCCAGCCTCCACCCCCGACAGCCGCAACCGCGCCGCCACCCCATCCCCCGAAATCAACGCCGCCAACCGCACCACCGCATCCCCCGGCTCCCCCGCCGCCACCACCGAAGCCAACCCGGCCGCGCTCCCCGCCTCTGGCAAAACCGCCCCCAAAACCCCCCACTCCCGCATCAACCCAACAACCTCCACCACCCGAGGCCCCACCAATATCCGCTTGATCTCCCCCCAAACCCGCTCCACCGAAAGCCGCCCCAGCCCCCCAACCGCAGCCCCAATCGCCAACATCGCGTCCCCATCGGGACTCCCCCGCCCATACCGCCCAAAAAACCGAAAAAACCGCAGAACCCTAAGATAATCCTCAGCAATCCGCGCCGTCGCCTCCCCCACAAACCGCACCCGCCCCTCCGCCAGATCCCCCAACCCATCAAAATAATCGAACACCTCCCCCGCGGCGTTCATCGACATCGCGTTGATCGTAAAATCCCGCCGCGCCGCATCCGCCCGCCAATCCTCGGTAAACGAAACCACCGCATGCCGCCCATCGGTCAGCACATCGCGCCGCAACGTCGTGATCTCAAACCCCCGATGCCGCGCCACCGCGGTGACCGTCCCATGCGCCAACCCCGTCGGCACCGCCTTCAGCCCCGCCCCCCGTAGCGCCGCCATCACCGCCTCGGGCGGATCGGGGGTCGCCAGATCGATATCCGCCACCGCCCGCCCCAGCATCGCGTCCCGAACACACCCCCCCACCAGCCGCGCCCGCGGCACCGCCGCCAGCACCTCCTTCAACGCGTCATCCCCAAGGAACCCGGGCAACGGATCAAGCCGCCGCGCCGAAAAACTCACGGAGCCGTCCGCCGCACCGCATGCCCCGGCACGATCCGCCCATCCTCCAGCCGCGGCGGCACATAGCTCAGCTCCGGTGGCACCGCCTGGCTCAGCTCCAGCCACCCCGCCGCCAGAACCATCACCACCATCGCCCCCACCGTGCCCCACAGCACTTCGCGGGAATACCGTTTGCCGCTCCACAGCCACCCGCCATAAGCCGCGAAGGGCAACAGGAACAACGCGATTTCCAACAACCGCAACATCAGCCTTCCGTCCGCAACCGATGCGCCAGATGCACCAGCATCGCCGCCGTCGCCCCCCAGATATAGTGGTCCGCATGGGGCCACACCCAGAACTCCCGCCACGCTCCCCTGAAATGCGACCGCCGCCGCTCCGGGGCCGCGGGATCCAACAGCACCGACAACGGCAACGAGAACACCGCCTCCACCTCATGCGGCGAAGGCATCAGCCCGAGATCCCCAAGCTCCGCCCCATCGGGCAACAGCCCCAGCACCGGGATGACCCGATACCCCGTCCCCGTCACGTAATCCCCCAACCGCCCCAACAGCTCCACATGGTGCCGCGCCAACCCCACCTCTTCCTCCGCCTCGCGCAAAGCCGCGTGTTCCGGACTGGCATCCTCGGGATCGATCCGCCCGCCCGGGAAACTCACCTGCCCCGCATGTTTCTTCAGATGCGCCGTCCGCTTGGTCAGCAACACCCCCGGCCGCGCCCCCAGCACCAGCGACACCAGCACCGCCGCCGGCACCAGCGGCGCATCGGCCATATCCACCCCATCGCTGCTGGCCAAGGGCGCGCCCATAGATGGCGGATCCGCCATGGTGCGCGAAGGCACCCCGGAGCCGGTCGGAGGCGGAATGGGCGCGGTCAACCGGGCCCGGAGAAGATCTCGATTCACTCGGGCAGTTTACACCCCGGCCACGAAAATCGCCTAGCTGTCGCGGCCATCCTCCGGCAGCGCGCCCAGCGGGAAGAAGCACCCACTGCTCCACACCCCCAGCACCGCCTGCCCATCCACCACGCAGGGCTCAGCCAGCGCCACCAGCTCGTAATACACCGCCCGCCCGATCCGCGCCTCCAACGGAAACGCCCCCAGCCCGTCGCGCACATGGACATAAGGTGTCGGCTCACAGGACCGAGCGTCAAACGCCACCCGAATCGGATGCTTCGGCCCGGCCGTGACCACCTGGTCCACATTGGTGCGAAAGGTCAGCACCTGATCCAGCCCCACGCCCGCCCAGCCCAACTCAACGGCCACAAACGGCGCATCCTCCACCCTGATCACGCCGCGCTCGGCCGGGGTCTCCAACAAATACGCCCCCTCGGCATCCCGCTTCAATACCGAGGAAAACAGACAGACCAGCTCCTTGCGCCCGATCACGCTGCCGCGATAATGCCAGGCCCCATCACGACAGATCACAAACGGCAGCGTGCCGTGGTCGAACGCCTGACGCGCCAGCACAGGCTTGCCCAGCTCCACCGCACACTGCCTGCCAGCAATCAGTTCGTTCACAATGCCCACCCTGGCGCAGAGCATGCTTTCGCCCTGGACGAAGATATAGGTAGCATCCCCCCGTCTGTGAAAGAGGCCGGTGCTGATTCTGGCCGTCATCGACAAAGTGGTCGCCCTGGGGGTCGCAAGCCCGCATCGGCGCACAATCTACCGGCTGCCACCCCGCCGACCAGGATGAGGTTCATGCCCGCCAGCCCAACACCGTTCCAGCCCGCCCCGCCCTCCGACGACCTCCTGGCGGAGATCGATGCCCTCGGCCACAAGGTCGCCGCCGCCCGGACCCAGATCGGCCGCGCCATCTATGGCCAGGCCGAAGTGGTGGACCAGACCCTGATCACCCTGCTCTCGGGCGGCCACGTGCTGCTGGTTGGCGTGCCCGGCCTGGGCAAGTCCAAGCTGGTCGAGACCCTGGCCATCGTCATGGGCCTGGCCTCCAAGCGCGTGCAGTTCACCCCCGACCTGATGCCCGCCGATATCCTCGGCAGCGAGGTGCTGGACGAAGGCACCGATGGCCGCCGCCATTTCCGCTTCGTCCCCGGCCCGGTCTTCTGCCAGCTGCTGATGGCCGACGAGATCAACCGCGCCTCGCCGCGCACCCAATCCGCCCTGCTCCAGGCGATGCAGGAACAACGCGTGGCCATCGGCGGCGTGGAACATATCCTGCCCCGCCCGTTCCACGTCCTGGCCACCCAGAACCCGATCGAACAGGAAGGCACCTACCCGCTGCCGGAAGCCCAGCTCGACCGCTTCCTGCTGGAAATCCAGGTCACCTACCCCGACCTCGCCGCCGAACGCGCCATGCTGGTGGCCACCACCGGCGCCGCCGAGGAAAAGCCGGTCCAAGCCCTCTCGGCCGAAGACCTGATGGCCGCGCAAGCCCTGATCCGCCGGGTCCCCGTCGGCGATACCGTCGTCGACGCCATCCTCAAGCTGGTGCGCAGCGGACGCCCCGAAACCTCCGACGACGAAACCATCCGCCGCCACGTCGCCTGGGGCCCCGGCCCCCGTGCCGCGCAGGCGCTGATGCTCGCCTGCCGCGCCCGGGCGCTGCTGGACAACCGCCTCGCCCCCTCGATCGATGACGTCGCCGCGCTGGCCCCGCCCGTGCTCCGCCACCGCATGGCGCTGAACTTCTCCGCCCGCGCCGACGGGCTCCAGCTCGACAGCGTCATCGCCCGGCTTGTGGAACGGCTTGGGTGAGTGGGGCTCGAAGGAAGGAAGGCCAGGGCTCTGCCCTGGACCCGCTGGGGCCGGCGGCCCCAGACCCCTTCCGTTTA
>CAXNGD010000303.1:0-4030 GCA_964201575.1 Acetobacterales bacterium
AACCCCGCCGCCGCGCCGCCAACGCCATCAGGCTGTCATCGCTCAACCCACCGAGCGGGCTGGTCAGCACGCACGCCAGCGACAAATCATCCTCCGGCAACAGCAGCGTGTCACACAGCGCCAACAGGTCAGCCACCGCCGGCTGCTCGGTCAGCACCAGCCGGTCCAGCCCCGCCACCGGCACACGCCGCGCCTTCAGCGCCCGCACCAGCGCCCGGGCAAACGCGTTGCGCCGCCGCACCAGCACCAGCACATCGCCCGGCGCCAAAGGCCGCCCCCTGCTCTCCAACATCACCGACCCATCGGTCTGCCCGGCGATCCATTCCGCCAGCCCATCCGCCAGGCTCTGCATCGCCCCCACCGAGCCCTCGTTACGCGCCGGCACCGTCCATGGCACCGCCAAAGGCCGGTCCGGCTCCGGCGCCAGCGGCCACAGCTCCACCTGCCCCGCATGCCCCGCCCGATCCGCCACATGGCGCAGATGCCCCGGCTCGGCCACCCCGTCGCTGGCCGGCGGAACCGCGAACACCGCATCCACCAACTGCAAAACCGGCAAGGTCGACCGGAACGACACCTCCAGCGGCTCATCGCGCCACTGCTCGCCCGACGCCTCCACCCGGCCCCGCAAAATCTCCCGCCAGGTCCTGAAGGCTTGCGGATCGGCCCCCTGAAACGAGTAGATCGACTGCTTCGGATCACCGACCGCGAACACCGTCCGCGGCAGCCCCTCTTTTGCGGCCCCCGCGCCGGCAAAAAACTCCTCGCTCAGCCGGCCGGCGATCTCCCACTGCTCCGGCGCGGTATCCTGCACCTCGTCCAGCAACAGATGATCCAGCCCGCCATCCAGCTTGTAGAGAACCCAAGCCGCCCCGGGATCAACCAGCAGCCGCGAACTCGCCCGGATCAAATCGCCGTAATCCAGCATCCCGGTCGCCTGCTTGCGCGCCGCATAGGCCTGCGCCACCGGCCCGGCCAACCCGGCCAGCGCCGCTGACAATTCCGCCACCTGCCAGGCCCGCGCCGCATCCTCCAGCGCCATCAGCCGCGCCTGCTCAGCCTCCAGCGCCACCAGCACCGCCGGGTGATCCACCATGAATTTGCCGCGCACCAACCCGCCCGGCGCGCGCGGTTCGCCATCCCCGCGGAACAGCAGCCGGCGCCACTCCGCCACATTCTCCGCCCGCATCTCCGCATCCAGCCCCAGCCAGTCGGCCATGCCGCTGCCCAGCGCCGGCGCCATCGTGCCGCCGCCCCCGCCCAGCACCCGGGCGGCATCGCGCAACGCCCGCTCATCGCAATCGCCGGCCATCGCCGCCGCAACCTCCACGGGATCGCGCGCCCCCAGCAAATGCCGCAACCGCCGCTCCAGCGCCTCCGGCCCCAGCCGCAGCGCCTCCTCCAGCGCATCAGGCCGAGCCCGCAGCTTCTCAATCAGCTTGCCCAGCGCATCCAGCGTCGGCACCAGGCCCGCCAACACCCGCAACGACGCCCGCTGCGTCTCGGCATAGGCGCCGGACAACATCGCCTCGCGCGCCTCGGCCAGCGCCACTTCGGCATCGGGATCGTCCATCAGCCGGAAATGCGGGCTCAGCGCCGCCTCCAGCGGAAACCGCCGCAACAGCGACTGGCAAAAGGCATGGATGGTGCCGATCCGCATCCCGCCCGGCAGGTCCAGCACGGTGGCGAACAACGCCCGCGCCCGCAGCCGCATCGCCTCGTTCGGCACCACCTCCAGCGCCCGCAACGCGTCGTCCAGCCCGGCATCGTCCAGCGTCACCCAGCCGCCGAGCCGGCGCTGCAACCGCAACGCCATCTCCGCCGCCGCCGCCTTGGTGAAGGTCAGGCACTGGATACGCGCCGGATCCCCCCCCCCCAACATCAGCCGCAACAACCGGTCGGTCAGCAGCTTGGTCTTGCCCGACCCGGCCGACGCCGCCACGAAAGCGGACACCCGGGGATCAGCGGCAATGCGCTGCGACCGGTTGGCTTCCGCGCGGGCCGAGGCGCTCATTCCTCGTCCCCCGCCAGATCCCACTCGGCCACCCGCGCCAACTGCCCGTAATCCGAAAACCGCGGCACCCGCCCGGCATGCGGCTGCGACAGGTACGGCCGCGTAGGATCGTCGAACGCCTCGACCAGCGCCCGCAGGCTGACCCGCGCGCCGGCCACGGCATCGGCGATCTCGTCGGCCCTTCCCTTGAACAGCGGCTTGACCTGCCCCGCCTCGAACCCGCCGGTCAGGTGCCAATAGGCCAGTTCCACCGCCGTGCCGGCGATCTCGCCGAACGCCCCATCCTCAGCCATCGCCGCTTCCAGCAGCAACTGCGCGGCAAACCCCGCCTCCACCTCGGTCTGGCTCGGCGGCGCGCCGGTCTTGTAGTCCAGGATCGCCAGCGTCCCATCCGCCCGCCGCTCGATCCGGTCGGCCCGCCCGGTCAGCCGGAAGCCCCCGGGCACCGCCAGCTCCCAGCTCCCCTTCACCTCCGTCGCCAACCCGGCCAGCGCATTGGTCGCCCGCCGATCGCGCTCGGTATCGGCCACCCATTCGGCAATCCGCCACAACCGCGGCCGCCACCACTCCACCAGCGCCCGCCGCAGCCCCGCCCGCTCCAGCGCATGGTCCATCGCCGCGCGCAGCTTGCTCGCCGCCCCGGCCGGCCAGCGCGCGCCATGCGCGTCGAGGAACCGGTGCAGCCCGTCATGCACCACCATCCCGTAATCCGCGGCATCGGTTGCCTGTTCCAGCGGGTCCAACTTGCGAAGTCGCAGAATATGCCTGGCATAGATCGCATAGGGATCGGCCAGCCAGGTCTCGATCTCCGTGACACTCAGCCGCCGCGGCCGCAGTTCCAGCGGCGGGCACGGCGCCGGCGGCGCCAGGCGCTGCACCGTTTCGGGCTGGTCCAGCTGCGCCGCCCAGGCCGAGGCCGGATGCGCCGGCAGCCGCGTCCCCTGCCCCGCCAGGAAGGCATCCAACCGCACCAACCAGCGGGCCGGCACCGCAGGCGCGCCATCGAGCCGGCGCGGACAGGACAGCACCGCCACCGGCGCGGCACAGGCATTGGCCATGAAGTCATGCGCGGTCAGCCCCACCGCCTCCTCGGCACTGGGCAATCCGGCCCGCGCCCGCATCGGCCGGCTGAGCCACGGCCCGGGATCGGTGGCTGGCGGCCACACCCCCTCGACCAGCCCGCCGAGAACCACGACATCGACGCTCTGAAGCTGTGCCTCCAGCAAGCCCCAGATGAACACCCGCGGATGCTCGCCCGCCGCTTCCCGTCCCCGGAGCACCCGCCGGGTCCGCACCACCGTCCCTTCCAGCAACGCATCCAACAAGCCCGGCAGCACCGATGGCGGCTGGTCCGGCAGCAGCGTCAAATGCGGCAGCACCCCGGCCAGGGTGGTGGCCAGGGCCTCGCCCTCTTCGTGTGCCCACAGGATCGCCGGGCCGGCCCGTTCGTCGGTGGCGGCCAGCGCCTCGGCGGCCTCGACCAGTCCGGCGAGCAGGGTGGCAGGCGACATCGCCACCGACTGGCGCAGCAGCGGCTCCAGGCAGGTTTCGAGCCGATCCAACAGGTCCAGCAGGACATCCCGCCGGTCTTTCGTCACGCGATCCACCGCCAGGCGCAATCCGGTCAACCCGCCGGGCGGCCGGGGGCCACGCAGGCAGGCCAGTTCCAACGCCCGCGCCGCCGCCCGACAGGACGCGAGCGCCATCCCGGCGGCGGCGAAGGGGTGTTTCAGCAAGGCCATCAGGCTGACCGGCCCGAGTTCGTCCGCCACTGTCGCGGCCAGCAGGCGCAGGAACACCGCCGGTGGGGCGTGGGCCAATTGCTTGCCGGCGGAATCGTCGGCCAGCACGTCCCAGCGTTGCAACGCCGCCGACACCCGGCCGGCCAGGGCGCGATCCGGGGTGACCAGGGCGGCGCGGCGGCCGGGTTGTTCCAGCGCGTCGCGCAGGATCATGGCGATGGCGACGGCCTCTTCCTGCTGGTCAGCGGTCTCCAAACGATAGAGGCCGTCAGTGACG
>CAXNGD010000304.1:0-4011 GCA_964201575.1 Acetobacterales bacterium
GATGGCCCTGCGCTGGACGGGAGCCGCCATGCTGGAGGCCGCCAAAGGCTTTCGTCGTCTCAAGGCCCATCGCCAACTGCCGATCCTCAAGGCCGCACTGGCCGCTCATGGCGCCAGGCACACCATCAAACCAGTTCTTGAACGGCAGAGCGCCGCAGCCTAACGTCCCCAACCAGCGGCGCGCGATCAGCGAGTTTCAACAGAGAACGGGGATGTCCCGTTCTCCGGCTCGTCGGCTTTTTGTACCAGACGCCGGAAAGAACGCGCGTCTCCATAACCAAACTCCTGCATAACAGCATCACGAGCGGCGGCGGCGCTCATTCCTTTTATAATAAGTGAATCAACATGTATTTGCATATTTTTTGCAATTTTCTTTGCCTTCCCATTCGTGAAGGCATTCCATCCATTTCTGGTAAAATACAAAGTGGAAGGTAGTAGTTCTTTGGTGCCCTTCGCGTCGAGGTCGGGTTTATTTCTGTAGCGTTCATGATCTGCTTCATCATCAAAGTCAGAAGGAAATCTTCGCCAGTCCAACCCATTTGCCATTTCGCCTAGTCTCCAACCGACGGCAGCCAGATAATCCCATACCCAGCGCGGGAGTGGTAACGGCTCGGCCGTCTTTGAACTAGAAATCGCCTCCTGGATTGGCTGGTCCATCGCCTCGTGCATTGCCGATTGCTCAGCCCGCGCCACCGCTGATTTCACTAGCCGCCAAATATGTAACGGGTTTTGATCGCGGCTCATGGCGCGTCTGGCGGTTTCAACTTCCCATTCCCATGTGCCGAATGGAGGCAATGGATCGTCAGGTGTCTTTTCGGCACGTTTGGGCTTCTGCATGGTGCCTCCGCAGGGCATCCGCATGTGAAAGTCGGCGCGGCAGCCCGATGCGGTTCGGGCGTTCGGCGGCCAAACCTAGCCGCGCCGATTCGCAGTCTACCCGATCAGAACGGCCTCGCGCTCAACTGACTTCCCTCAGCGTCGCCACCGTGGCGGGTGCAAATGACACCACAGCCCGCCGCAACAGTTCCTCGCTCAGGTCCACGATGAACGCGCTGTAGTGCTTTTCAATCATGGCCATGCTGGTGTCATGCACGGCGGCCACCAAGCGCACCGGCAGCCCAGCCCGCAGCCCGCGCACAATGGACGAATGGCGCAGCGAATAGGGCACCAGATCGCCAGGCAGGCCAGCGGCGGCGAGGGCGCGTTGCCACGGGCGGGTCATTTCCGATCCATGGCGCCACGGTCGCCGCTCCACCCGCTCCCACCCCGGCAGATTCCCGGTCGTGGCATACCCTGGAACCTGCCGATGATGCCAATGCAGCAGCAGCAGTTCATGCCCCGCGCGGCCCGCCGTGAGGCTACGCAGGCGGGCAACCACGTCATCGGGCAAGGGCACCGCAACGTGCGACTGCGCCTTGGTGCCCCGTCCCTTGCGGCTTAGCGGCAGCATCAGGCGGCGGGCCTCGGCTTGGAAATCGGCAACGGTCGCGCGGGCTGCCTGATCCATGCGGGCGCCGGTCGCGGCCAGCACCAGCACCAGGGCGGCGAAGTCGGCATCCTCGCCTTCGGTCGCAACCACCAGCCGGCGCAGATCGGCGTCGGATAGGAGTTGCTTCGGGCGGGCGCGGCTGGCGCCCTCGGGACGTTTGCAGCCGGCGGCGATGGTCGCCACCACATCGCCAGACAGCCGGGCGCCAGTCGCCGCGGCGCGGAGGGCGGCGCGGAGGTCGTTCATCAGCCGCGCAATGGTGCCGGCGGAAAGCGGCGCCTTGTTCGTTTTGGCAGCCCGGCCGCCACGGTGCAGCCCTTTGCGCCATTTCACGAAGTCGCCATCCGTGAGCGCGGCCACAGATACGGCGGCCAGCGGTGCTTCTAGGACATGATGCGTCAGCCGCAGTTCGGCGTCGGCGCCGGCCCTCGGGTCGCGGGTCTTGCGGGCTGTGATGTAGCCTTCCACGGCCCGGCGCACCGTGAGGTCAGCCACGCCGGAAGCGGCGGCGCGGTCGGCGGCTTGTTGACGGTCGGCCCATGCTTTCGCGGCGTCCTGCGCCCGATCGAACGTCAGCACGCTTTCGCCATCGGCCGGTTGCCGCGGGTCATCGTCGGCGGTGCCGAGGGCTTCAACCTCGTACCGCTGATCGCCGAGATACCGCCGCCCGATCCAGGCGCCCGGCCGCCCCTCGGCATGGCGACGGTAGCCCAGATGCACCGGGAACGCGCCCGCGCGGGCAATGCGGAAATAGGGCTTGTCGCGCCGGGGAAGCTTCAACCGGCCGGTGCGAGTGTCTAGCCGGGCATCCTGTCGTTTGCGCTGCATTGAACCTGTCCAACAACCTGTCCAACATACACAGCGGAACACCTAGGGACAATGGGAAACAGATTTTATATAAAACAATGAGTTAATATCATCTTGTTGTGTCCTGGACCGTCCAACAGGCTCGACATAACGCCCTCTCACGGCGGTAACACGAGTTCGAATCTCGTACGGGATACCAGGGTTCAGACGCCGCAATCCTAGCGTTTTCAGCATTGCGCCAGCCGCGCCCGATGTCCGCGTTCTCGAGACTTTCTAATGGACTCCCATGCGGTTCTCGAACACCGCGAACCAGGTGCGCGTCGAGCGGCGCAGCCGGCCGGCGGGGTCGGTGGCGTATCGCACGGCGGTGACCGCTTGGGCGACATTGCCGCCGAGTGCGACCACTTCGCCGGGTGCTGTGCCCACGACAATGTCGCAATGCATGGGGCGGAACACGCCGGGCTCGGCACGACGCTGGGCCAGGGTGGCGAGCCGGGCAGTCCGGCTGCGGTCGTAGCAGATCATGTCGCCGGAGGCTGGGGCGTAGCCGTCGATTTCGTGCGCGACAAAGGTGGCGCGCGGGCCCCAGCGGTCACTGTGCTGGATCAGGGCGTCTACATAGGTCGCGTGCGCGGCGGAAGGCGGGAACTCGGCCTGGTCGATGCCGGTGGCCCGCATGATGAACGAGACGAAGGCCGCCGACCACGGCAGGCATCCCCAGATGGTGTCGCGCCCGCCGGTAGCCCGCTCCTCGCTGGTGCAGGTATCGGCAATACCCATGCTGAAGGCGCGTTTGTTGCGGTCGATCGTGTCCTGCCAGCCGACCGCGGACCAATACGCCAGGAGCTTGGAGAAGGCGGCAGGGTGACGCTCGGCCAGTGGCCCTTCCGCCTCGCTGGGCGGGCGAGCGCGGGCATCGAGCGTCCGGGCCCCCCATTCGCGCCACTCGCCGTCCAGCAGGCGCAGCATGCGCGCCCGTGTCTCGGCGGGATAGGGCGGCGGCCGCAGCGATGCCGGCGCGGTGAGGGCTGCCGGCGGTGGCGCGCAGCCGACGAGGACGGTCAGGAGCGCGAGGAAGCAGGCAAAGGATGGCAGGGCGCGTGGCATCAGCCAGTGTTCGCGCTGCGGGCGTCGTCGCGTCAATGGCGTGCGCCGCTCTGCCCGATCATCCGCCGCGTGTGGTTCCAGTGAATCCCTGGCGTTCGGGGATCCCTTGCCGGCGTCTGTTCGTCTCTGGCATGTTCGTGCCAAGTAAACGCGCCGCCGGGTGATGGCGGCAGGGGAGAACGGGCCTTGGACACCATCAAGGCAGTCGGTCGGCGCGCGGTTGTCGCCGGCCTGGCGGCGGCATCCTTGCTGCCCGGTGCGGCACAAGCGCAGGCACCGCTCACCCTGCGCGTCTTCACCGGCGGCCAGCAGCGGCCCGATGTGATGCGCCGGGTGCTGGATGTCTATCAGGCGCGCAACCCCGGCGTGCGCGTCGAGATCGAGATCGGCGGCGCCACCTCGGACCAGCAGCAGCAATACCTCAACACCGTGCTGGCCAGCCGCGACTCGGCGCTGGATGCGCATTGCCTCGCCTGAAATGCTCCCGTCGGATGACCTGTTGACTCACGTAATATGCTCCTCACCGGTGTTCGCCGGCGGGGGCGAGCATGAGGCTGATCAGCATGACGACGCGTGACGAATTAGTTGTGGCATTGGCGGGGCGATAC
>CAXNGD010000305.1:0-4005 GCA_964201575.1 Acetobacterales bacterium
GGCATCATGGCAAGGGCACGCAGTTTCGCCCTCAACATCTTGCGGAAAAATCACGTAACGAATGTCGCGAAGGCACTCTGGAACGGCGCGCTCAGCCTCGATCACATCTTGGCATACAAGGAAATCTAATCAGCGTTGAACAACCCTGGATGTGGCGGTCAGTGCGGACTGGGAGGTCAGCGGCCTGGACGATCCCAGCACGGTGCCTTCGCTGGCGTCGGATTTTGTCGGCGGGGTGTATCCGACCGGCAGCATCAGCTTTGCCGTGGGGCAGAGCAAGGCGGTGATCGCGGTGCCGGTGCTGGCGGACACGCTGGCCGAGCTGAACGAGCGCTTTGCCGTCACCCTGTCCAATGCCTCGCCCGGGGCGACGATCGGCACGGCGAGCGCTGGCGCGGTGGTGTTCAACGACGACATCAACCTGGCGATCTCCCCCGCGAAGGCGAGTCTTTTCGAAGGAGACAGTGGTACTGCCAGCTTCAGCTTCACCGTGACCCGCAGCGGTAACGGTGCGGCGGTCAGCGTGGACTGGGCGGTGACGCCGTTTGGCGCCGATGCCAAGGACTTTGCCGGCGGGGTCATGCCATCCGGCACGCTCAGCTTTGCGGCGAACCAGAACACCCGGACGATCACGGTGCAGACGGTGGGCGATATCGAGTACGAGCCTGACGACGTCTTCCGCGTTGAGCTGTCCGGCGCGTCGGCTGGCGTCACCATCACCAACGGCATCGCGGTGGGGACCATCCTGGCCGACGATTCCGAGATCACAATCGGCGCCGTCGGACCGGTTGCCTATGAGGGCACGGGCGGCGTTTCGCCTTATGGCTTCGTGTTGACCCGCAACAGCGCCACGCCGGCGAACCAGACGGTTGCCTGGGAGGTGCGCGGGGCGGACGGGCAGGGCACGGTGCCGGCCACCGCGGCGGATTTCGCCGGCGGGGTGCTGCCGTCCGGCATCGTCACCTTCGGCGCTGGCGAGAACAGCAAGGAATTGATCATCCCGGTGCTCGCCGACGCGCGGGGGAGCTGAACGAGCGCTTCGAGGTGGTGCTCTCCGATCCCTCGGCCGGCGCCCATCTCGGCAACAGCGTTGCCCGCGCGCTGATCCTCAACGACGACACCAACATCACAATCGCAGCCCTCGACGCCCGTCGCCCCGAAGGCACCGGCGCCGGCCCCGCCGCCTTCACCTTCCGCATCACCCGCACCGGCGACCTCGCCGCCGCCCATAGCGTGGACTGGACCGCCAGCGGCATCGCCGGCCAGGGCACCTCCCCCACCACCGCCGCAGATTTCGCCGGCGCAGTCCTGCCATCCGGCAGCGTCAGCTTCACCCCCGGCGAAACCAGCCGCGTCATCACGCTGAGCATCGCCGCGGACAGCCGCGCCGAGGTCAACGAGCGCTTCGCCGTCACCCTCGCCAATCCCACAAACGGCGCCACCCTCGCCACCACCACGGCCCAGGGCATCATCCTGGACGACGACACCATCATCAGCCTGCCCGCCAGCGAGACCCTGACCGGCAGCGATGGCGCCGATCTGTTCATCCTCGGCGGCGGACTGGACACCGTGATCGCCAAGGCCGGGCTGGACGTGTTCCGCTTCCTGCCCGCCGCAATCGGCCCGGCCGCCAGCCACAGCATCTTCCTGGCCGATTTCAGCCGCAGCAGCGGCGAACGCCTCGACCTCGGCCCGATCGACGCCATCGCCGCCACCCTGGCCAACGATGCCTTCAGCTTCATCGGCACCGCCGCGTTCAGCGCCGCCGGCCAATTGCGCTGGACCGCCGCGGGACCCTTCCGCCTGATCGAGGGTGACATCAACGGCGACGCCATCGCGGACCTCACCCTGCTGGTGGCCGGCACCGGGACCGTGGACGCCAGCTGGTTCAAACTGTAGTCCAGCTCAGCCCAGCAACCCCGCCCGCCTGAGAGAAATCGGCGCCTGCAGGTTCATCGTCGCGGCCTCGCGCGCCATGAAGCCTGCCAGAGCATCCAGCCCCACCACCTCGATCTCGGCATACTCGTCGTCGCCCGCCGCGCGATGCCGCGCCCGCACCGCCGCGGCGTCCAGCGGCGTCTCCAGCGCGAAGCCGAGGTCGAGCACGTGGCTGCCGACATGCTCGACCAGGCAGAGCTGGCGGGCCGGGCCGACATCGCTCGCCCGCAGGCCCAGCTCCTCCTCCAGCTCGGTGTGCAGCATGGCCAGGACGTCCACCCGTCCCTCGGCCCGCTCGGCCCCGGCATCGACGGTGCCGGCGGGGGGGAGCTGCCACTCGCCCGGCTGGTAGATCGCGCGGTCGGGGCGGCGGCCGAACAGCACGCCCTCGGCACAGCGCACCACGCCGCCGACGGCCAGCGAGCGTTGGCCCAGCACGGGGAACAGGTCATGGCGGGCCAGTTGCGCGACCTCGCGGCGATACTCGCTCCAATGGCCGCAGATGAGCCTGGGCGTGATCACGTCGGCGCAGAAAATGCGGCCGTTGAACAATCTTCCGCCGGTGAACGTCTGGGCCGCGGCCCATTGGCGGTCGATCTCGGCCTCGAGCGCTGTGGACAGCAGCGGCATCGGCTGTGTTGCCCAGATCTGAAAATCGGGCGCCAGCTCATGTACAATCGAATCGCGGCTTGCCATGTCTGCTCCTCGGCGGCAACGCGCGGTGATTAGCAGACTCCAGCCGCCGTTGCGCCGCGGCACCCCGGCGTGTCTGATACGCGGGCCAGCGAGGACAATGCGCCATGAAGATCGCTTCGCTTGACTGCTTCCAGGTTGAATGGGCCAAGGGCGACCCGCCCGACCGCCGCGGCGCGTTTCTGCGCGTTATCGCCGATGACGGCACGGTGGGCATTGGCGAGGCTTCGCCGATGCAAGGCGGGCTCGCATCCCTGGTGATCCTCCAGCATCACATCGCCCCTGCCGTGATCGGCGCCGACCCGTTGGACCATGCGGTGATCCAGGACCGGCTGCTCCATCGCCTGGTGAAGCTGGGTCCCGAAGGGGCGCTGACGGGCGCGCTGGCGGCGCTGGATATCGCGCTGTGGGATCTCAAGGGCAAGCTGTTGGGCCAGCCGATCCACAAGCTTCTGGGCGGCGCCTGGCGCACCGCCCTGCCGTTCTATGCCTCGATCGGCGGCAACGGGGCGCGCAGCGTGGACGAGGTTTTGCGCGTGGTGGAACAGCGCCTGGCCGACAAGCCCGCGGCGATCAAGATACGCTTTGACACCGAGCAGGTGGAGATCGATGCCGACATCCCAGGCGACATCGCCAAGGCCCGTGCGGTGCGTCGCCTGGTCGGGCCCGATTTCCCGCTCGCCTTCGACGCCAATAACGGCCTGTCCATCGGCGGGGCCATCCGCCTGGGCCGGGTGTTGGAGGAGCTGGGCTTCTGGTGGTTCGAGGAGCCGGTCCAGCACTACCACATCGGCGAAATGGGCAAGGTGGCGCGCCGGCTGGACATCACCGTATCGGCCGGCGAACAGACCTACACCCTGGCCGGGCTGCGCGACCTGATTGAGGCAGGGGTGACCATGGTTCAGCCGGACATCGTCAAGATGGGCGGCATCACCGGGCTCATGCGCTGCGCCGCGTTGTGCCACGCGCATGGGGTGGAGCTTGTGCCCCACCAGACCCAACCGACAATTGGCCACATGGCCAGCATGCAGGTGGTCGCGGCACAGTTGCACGCGACCAAGCCGGTCGAACTGGACGATCCGTCGCCGCGCCGCCATGCTGTCTTCGTTGCCCCGCCCCGGCCGGTGGACGGCCTGTTCCATCTGCCGGACACGCCGGGTCTCGGGCTGGAACTCATCCCTGAAGAACTGGCCAAGCGCCGGATCGCGGTCATGTAGGACCGGCGCAGTGGATGAAAGTTTTTGGCTCTGTTCTCACTCTCTATGCATGGGCTATTCCGGCCTGATTATGCCCGAGAGCTGCGCTGAGACAGGCTCGGCTGTTGGGGTTTGGGTTGAGTGTGGCGAGGTGGAACCAGTTGAGGTAGTTGCCGAG
>CAXNGD010000306.1:0-4002 GCA_964201575.1 Acetobacterales bacterium
GACGATGAGTGCGCCAGATTGGTGATCGTGATCGCCGTGCCCATGACCGCCCTCAACGCCGCGAATCGCAGCCAGAGACGAGGGAATCAGAGAATGCCACCGTTGGAAACAGCCGAGAGTCCGAGGTTGGGGCGGTTGGTATAAGACTGCTTCTTGTTATACGGCGCATAAGGCGGAAACGCCCCAATCGCCGTCATGTCCACCTCCACCAGCGTCGGCCCCCTGACCGCCAGCGCCTGCGCCACCGTCGCGCCAAACTTCTCGCCGTCGGAAACCTTGAACGAAGGCACCCCCGCCAGCGCCGCCAGCTGCTGCAAGTCCGGCGCCAGCAAATCCCCATAGAACCGCCGCCCGCCATACAGCGAATCCTGGATATGCTTGATCACGCCGTAACCCTCATCGTTCATCACGATCATCACGATATCCGGCTGCTCCTGCGCCGCCGTCCAAAGCTCGGTCATGTTCAGGAAGAACCCGCCATCGCCTGACATCATCACCGTCTTGCGCCCATTGGCCCCCATCGCCGCACCAATCCCAAGGTGCAAGCCAACCCCGATCCCCGCCCCGATCGGATAGATGTTGGACGTCGGATCAAACAACGGGAACATCCGGTTCCCCCAGGTCGAGTTGTTCAGCGTGATATCCCGCACCCAAATGGCGTCACGCGGCATCACCGCCCGCAACTGCTCCGAGAACGTCGCATACGGCCCCAGCGTATCCTTGAACGCCGCCAACGCCGTCGCCTTCATCGCACCGAACTCCGCCGCATACCCCGGCGCCACCGCCATCCGCCCCTTCAACCGCGAAGCCAGCCCGGCCAGCGTCGAGGCAACATCGCCAGTCATGAACCACGAACTCGGATAGGTCCGCCCATTCGCCTCGGGGTCGAGATCGATCTGGATCAGGTTCTTCGGCATCCGCACCGAAAACTCGCTGGTCTCATGCCCGCGCATCCGCGACCCCGCCACCAGCATCAGGTCGCATTCATCGTAAAACGCCTGCACCGCCGCCGCGCCATTGCCGTTCAGCCCAGCAATCGACATCGGATGATCCTCGGGAATCGTCCCGCGCCCATTCCACGAGCTGACCGTCCCGAACCCCAACTCCATCAGCGCCATCGCCCCTGCCCGCGCGCCCTTCGCCCCATTGCCCATCCACAGCATCGGCCGCTTCGCCTTGGCGACCCGCTCCGCCAACTCGTCCAGATCCGCCTCCGACGGCGCAATCGCCCGCCCCACCGGCAACACAAACCGGTCAAACATCACCGGCCGCTCGATCGGCGTCCGCTGGATATCGATCGGCACCTCCACCGTCACCGGCCCCCGCGGCGGCGTCAGCGCCAGCGAGGCCGCCTTCATCAACGTCCCCAACGCCTGCGCCGCCGACCGCACCCGAAACGCCGCCTTGCCCGCTGAAGCCATCGTCCCGAGCTGGTCCGGCACGTCATGCACCGACCCCGTCCCCCGATCGACAAACTTCGTCGGCGTCTGCCCGGTGATATGCAACAGCGCCGATCCCGCGAACTGCGCCTCTACCAACCCCGCCACTGCATTCGCCGACCCCGGCCCGGTGCTGGTGAACAGCACCCCCAGCCCATCCGTCGCCCGCGCATAGGCGTCCGCCATGTGGCTCGCCCCCAGCTCCCCGCGCGTCATCACGAACCGGATCGCATTGCGCCGCCCGATCCCGTCCAGCATCGGGATATTATGCACCGACACGATGCCGAACGCCGTCGTCACCCCGCAGAGCGACAAAAACTCGGCAACCAGGTCACCAACG
The DNA here is from genome assembly GCA_964201575.1 of Acetobacterales bacterium. Taxonomy (GTDB): domain Bacteria; phylum Pseudomonadota; class Alphaproteobacteria; order Acetobacterales; family Acetobacteraceae; genus CAMDGX01. The sequence goes on from CAXNGD010000306.1 coordinate 1,780, forward strand.
TTATAACTGGACGACATCTGCGTCTCCTTCCCGAAGACCCCGATACTCGGCAAATTCGCCCGCCACGGCAATCGCCATCAGGAGCCGCCCCAAATGACCAACCGCTCCCCGCCCCGCCCCGCCAGCTATGACAAGAAAGTCGGCCTCGTCCTGCAAGGCGGCGGCGCCCTCGGCAGCTACCAGGCCGGTGTCTTTAAAGTGCTCGCCCAATCGGACTACCAGCCGGACTGGATCGCCGGCATCTCCATCGGCGCCATCAACGCCGCCCTCATCGCCGGCAACGCGCCCGCCGACCGCGTCGCCAAACTCCGCGCCTTCTGGGACCAGGTCACCGCCCCCACCGCCGCCGCCTGGCCTACCGCCCTGCCCTCCCCCCTGGCCGGCGCCCAGCGCCAGGCCAGCGCGCTCGCCAGCATGGTGTTTGGCCAGCCCGGCTTCTTCGCCCCGAACAAGCCGCTCGACTGGTTCGCCAAGCCCGCCCCCACCAGCTGGTATGACACCGCCACCCTCAAATCCACGCTCGAGCGCCTCGTCGATTTCGACCGCATCAACGCCGGGCAAACCCGCCTCTCGGTCGGCGCCGTCAACGTACGCACCGGCAACTTCGCCTGTTTCGACAACACCGAGATCACCATCCGGCCCGAGCACATCATGGCCAGCGGTGCCCTGCCGCCGGGCTTCCCCGCGGTCGAGATCGACGGGGAGCAATATTGGGATGGCGGCCTAGTCTCCAACACCCCGCTGCAATACATGATGGACATGCTGCCCCGGGAGAGCCGCATCGTTTTCCAGGTCGACCTGTTCAGCGCCCGCGGCCAGACGCCAACCAATATCGACGAGGCCGAAAACCGCGCCAAGGATATCCGCTATTCCAGCCGCACCCGCGCGGTCACCAACAATTTCCGTCGCCAGCACGACATCGGCCACAACATCCAACTGTTGTGGGAACACCTGCCCGAGGACCTGCGCAACCTCCCCGAAGCCCAATACCTTTACCACGCCAGCTGCGTCACCGTGATGGACATCGTCCAGCTGGTCTATCGCCCCACCGACCCCCAGGGCAGCACCAAGGGCTACGAATTCGGCCGCCCCACCATGCGCGCCCGCTGGGCCGCGGGTGCGGCCGATGCCGCCGCCTCCCTGGCCGCCGCCCCCTGGCTCGCCCCCACCCGCCGCCAACTTGGCGTGCGCAGCTTCGATGTCGGCTTCTACAAGAATGCCCCTCGCGCCTGAAACCGCAGATGTCACCATCACGCAACCGTACTGGGCTTTGCAACGCCGGCATCCGCAGCCAGACTGCCTGACACCCGGCGCCAGGCCGGAGCAAAAGGGGAATGCCATGGAAGCCGACATCACACGCCGCACCGCCGCCGAGTTCTTCGGAACCTTCTGGCTCACCTTCGCCGGCTGCGGCTCGGCCGTGCTCGCCGCCGCCTTCCCTGCCCTCGGCATCGGCTTCGTCGGCGTCTCGCTTGCCTTTGGCTTGACCGTGGTGACCATGGCCTATGCCGTCGGCCACATCTCGGGCGGCCACTTCAACCCGGCCGTCACCATCGGAATGTGGGCTGCCGGCCGCTGCCGCACCGGCAACATCGTGCCCTACATCGCAGCCAGCTGGCCGGCGCCATCGTCGCCGCCGGCGTGCTCTGGCTGATCGCATCGGGCAAATCCGGCTGGGTCCCCGGCGGCTTCGCCTCGAACGGCTATGGCGATCTGAGCCCCGGCAAATACAGCATGACCGCCGCCCTGCTCACCGAAGCGGTACTGACCTTCATCTTCCTGTTCGTCATCGTCGGCACCACCACGAAGAAAGCCGCCCCGGGCTTCGCCGGCCTGGCCATCGGCCTCGCCCTGACGCTGATTCATTTGGTCTCGATCCCGGTCACCAACACCTCGGTCAACCCCGCCCGCAGCACCGGCCCGGCCCTGTTCGCCGGCGGCGAATACATCGGCCAGCTCTGGCTGTTCTGGCTCGCCCCGCTGATCGGCGGCGCGCTGGGCGGGCTCACGGCGAAGTGGCTGCAGGATGAGGAAGGGTAGAAAGCAAGGATCTTCTTTTTTTGAAAAAAAGAAGCAAAAAAACTTTCATCCATTTGGGCCCGGCCCAGTGGATGAAAGTTTTTGGCTCTGTTCTCACTCTCTATGCATGGGCTATTCCGGCCTGATTATGCCCGAGAGCTGCGCTGAGACAGGCTCGGCTGTTGGGGTTTGGGTTGAGTGTGG
>CAXNGD010000307.1:0-3970 GCA_964201575.1 Acetobacterales bacterium
ATGAGGGTCCAGGGGGCTCGGCCCCCTGGTGGGGTCAGGGGCGAAGCCCCTGCTTGCTCACCTGTCCCGCACCACCTGCTGCGACCGCAGATCCCGCGCCCGCGCCAGCACCTTGTTCTCAAGCTCGTTCGCCGCGCTCGGCGCAACCGCCGCATCCAGCCACTGCCCGCCCTGCAACACCTGACGAAACACCGACATCCGCACCCCGTCGGCGCGCAAGGTTCGGCCAAGAATATAGGCGGTCGCCTTGAAACGCTCGCCGCCGCTCCCCGGCGGCTGGAACCAATCGGTGATGATCACCCCGCCAAACGGGTCAGCCGAGACCAGCGGCATGAAGCTCAGCGTTTCCAACGCCCCGCGCCACAGATAGGCGTTCACCCCCAGCGCGCCACCCTGGTCACCCTGCTCGCCGCGGCCGCGGCCGATCGAGATCACCGGTCCGGCATCCCCCAGGATCGAGCCGCGGTTGCCGGCGCCATAACTGCGCGGATCGCTGTAGTCTTCCGCGAATTCCTTACCCGCCGTACAGCCACCAACGGCGAGGCCCGCACCCAGCAGAAGTGCGATGACAGAAGGAAGTCTCGACATGCAAAAAGCCCTTCACGCTGGCGTCGCAGGCGAGAGCCCGGACGATGACGCGACGCCTATCGGATCACGGCCGTCCTGGCAACCCGCACCATCGCGCGCAAGGCCAGGAAAAGCAGAAGGGCGGCAGCCTCGCAGCTGCCGCCCCCCTTCTTGGTCAAGTCTCAGCCGCAGCTTACCAGCGGAAGCTGTTGCCGATGAGGACGGCAGTCGAGCTGATCGCCTTCGTCGTCCCAGCCGCCAGGACGTCGTTCGACAGGTTGCGGCCATTCTCGCGCGCGGTGCCGGTCACGACCTCGAGGAACAGGCGAGCGCCCGGAACGTAGGTGTAGGTCACGCCACCATGGAAGCCCTGGTCGACGCGCTGAAGGTTGTTGCCCGCAAAGCCAGCGGTGCTGGCGTTGACGTAGCCGGCGCCGACAACCAACGGGCCAGCGGTGTAGCTGGCGCCAACCGTGTAGGTCAGGGCGTTCTTCTCGCCTGCAGCCAACAGGGTCTGGCCGCCGTTATGCGTGCCGGTCTCCATATAGCCGCCAACCATGAAGCCCGCATAGGACACGGTCGCACCGGTCGACAAAACGCTCAGGCCACGATTGGTAGCGCCCGTGCTCGAGTTCTTAATCGCCGACGACCCGACATAGCCGACACTCGCCTGCAAGTCGACGCCACCGAGCGTGCCGGTGTAGCGCGCGCCAAGCTGGTACATGTTGCGGAAGCGGCCAAGGTCCGAAGCAAGGGCCGAGGCAGCCTGTCGCATGGAGCCACCACCAGCCACCGCGGCGCCATAGCTGGTCTGGTTGTTGGAGGTGTTCGGCGCGAACGAGAAGCCAACCTGGAAGCCCGACCACACCGGCGACTGGTAGTTGATCTTCGTCGAGAGATCGCCGCCGCTGGCCAGGAAGCGCCACGGATTGACGCCAGTGGTCAGGATGGGCGCCCAGCCGTTCCAGCCGCCGTCGGCGATCTGGCCTTCGAAGGTGCCGGTCCGCCCTAGCGAGGTAACGCCATCAACCTGGCCGAACTGCAGGCGGCCGATCGAGTCCATGCCGACATAGCCCCAGGCGCGGTTGACGAACAGCGTGTTCGTGGAGCGCTGGTTGCCGCCGCCCACCTGGGTGCCGTTAAACGCAGTGGATCCGGCGGTGTTGCTGTTCGACCGGACCTCGGCGAAAGCGCCGTAGCGCAGGCCGCCCGGCGTCTGGGCGTCGAAGGACGGGTAGATGCGAAAACTGCTCAGGAACGCCACGCTGTCGGACTTGTTGCCGTTCGGCGCCTTGTCCAGCGTGTTGGTGCCGACACCGGCGCCGAAGAAGTAATAGCCGTCAAAGCGGACGATCGCCTTGCCGGGCTGCGCCGTGTACAGCACGGCTGCGCTGGACGAACCGAGGGTCGGCTCCAGGCCCGACGCGGCGGCGACGCCGGTCATTGCAACTGTGGCCACACCGGCCAGCAGGATGTTACGCATTTCATTCTCCTTTATGCGCCGGAAGACTCCGGCGGAGTTAGCAGGCCCCGCCCCGTTTCCCTCGGGCAGATCAGCGGGATCCGCTACATTTGCAAGGGCAGTTTCCACTACCAGCGCAGCTATCGCCGACAACCCGTTGATCCAACCGCCAACAGGCGGGAGCAGCCAGACCTAGACAGACTATTGCCTCCCCGCCCCTCCCCCTGCAATCCCGCATTTGCCTGCGCCTGGGCATTTCCGAAACACTGTGGCGCGAATGCCACAACCACACCATGGCATCATCACATCGCCCGGGCCGGAGCCAACGCCCCAATCGCCGCCGCACACCGCAATCGCGTCAGCCGCCGCACTGATCCGCCATCCACCCCGCCAAGCGCCCCAACCACCATTTTCCCAGGCGCCCGCCGCAACATCCCCGCCCAGCGCACCCGACCAAGCCCCGCGGCGCCCGGATGACTATCGGTGGCAAACACCGGCGACAGAAAGGCAACAGCCGCCCCCGCCGCCCCCGCCCGCCGCAGCTCCGCAACCCCATGCGCCGAGCTCGTCACCAAGCCGACCAAGCCCCGCATCCCGGACACACGCCGTCCGCCGCGCAGATGCACCCCAGCCCCCACCGCCCGTGCCAGCCGCGCATCGCCCGCCACCACCAACACATTGCGCCGCCCTCGACAGATCGCCGCCAGCGCACGCGCAATCGCCGCCCGCCCCGGCGATCCATCGTCCCGCAACACCACCCCGCACAACCCACGCGGCAGACCAGCCGCCGCCGCACGCGGGTCGCCCAGTCGCGCGAAGTCGGTGAACAGCCACAAGACTGGCAGCGGCGTCCCGCCCGCCTGCCGCAAACGGCTCTTGACCGCGCGCGCCCAAGCGACAAGCTTTGCGTCCATGAATTCCCCCGCCAGCCTCGACTCATCTTATAGCCATGTCGCCGCCGGCCTGTCCGCCGTGCGCACCCGCATCGCCGCCGCCGCCGCGCGGGCCGGCCGCCCGAAAGACGCCGTCCACCTCGTCGCCGTCTCCAAGACCCACCCCACCGAAGCCATCCTCGCCGCCCTGGCAGCCGGCCAGACCCTGTTCGGCGAAAACCGCGTCCAGGAAGCCGCCGCCAAGTTTCCCGCCCTGCGCGAAGCCCGCCCTGCCCTGCGCCTGCACCTGATCGGCGGCCTGCAGACCAACAAGGCGCGCGACGCCGTCCGCCTCGCCGACGTCATCGAAGTGCTCGACCGCCCCCGCCTGGCCGACGCCATCGCCGACGCCATCCAGAAGGAAGGCCGCGCGCCATCCCTGCTGGTCCAGGTCAATGTCGGCGACGAACCCCAGAAAGCCGGCATCCCCACCGCCGAGGCCGATGCCTTCATTGCCGCATGCCAGACCCGCTTCGGCGCCAGCCTCACCGGCCTGATGTGCATCCCCCCTGCTGAAGGCGACCCGGCCCCGCACTTCACCTGGCTCGCCGCCTGCGCCGCGCGCCACGGGCTCGCCGTGCTCTCCATGGGCATGTCGGGCGATTTCGAGGCCGCCATCGCCAATGGCGCCACCCATGTCCGCGTCGGCACCGCAATTTTCGGAAACCGAGGATAGCGAACAGGCAAGTAAGCCTCCGGCGGCAAGGGGCCCAGGGCAATCGGGTGAACAAGCAAGGCTCCGCCGGCAAAGGGCCGGGGGCCCTTTGGATCCCATTTTTTGGCCGCTGGCAGTCCGTCGACGCATCGCCGAGGACATGCACACCTGCCTCGGGGATGAGTCGGGACCAAAAAACGGGGATCAAAGGGCCGGAGGCCCTTTGGATCCCATTTTTTGGCCGCTGGCAGTCCGCCGACGCATCGCCGAGGACATGCACACCTGCCTCGGGAATGAGTCGGGACCAAAAAACGGGGATCAAAGGCCCCCCGGCCCTTTGCCGGCGGAGCCTTG
>CAXNGD010000308.1:0-3914 GCA_964201575.1 Acetobacterales bacterium
TTTTTTGGTTCTTTTTTTCAAAAAAGAACATCTTTCTTCTCCTCAGGCCCGCACTACCAGCGCCATGCCCTCGCCCCGCCAATGCCCCCACCCGGTCACCAGGACCTGGCGCACCGCCTCGCTCATCGCGGCCTCGCCGGGCTCCAGCGGCGCGAACAGACTGCCACGCGCCACCGCATCGGCCGCCAGCGCGATGTTGGCGACAAAGCTCGGCTCGCTTGAATGTCCCAGCGCCGTCCCCGTCGCCCGCACCGGCAGGCCGAGCGCGTCAAGGAAGGCCATCTCCTCCTGCGTCACACGCGCCACCCCCGTGGCCCCCGACAACACCGCCGCACCCGCGGGATCCAACGGCATCGCCGCCAATTGCGCGCGCGCGTTCGCGGTGGCCTCGCCGGACGCCCGACCGCACCGGTCCGACGCCACCGCTGCAATCCGAGCCAGAACCGTGGCGCCACGGGCTTCGGCATGGGCACGGCTCTCGATCACCAGGAAACAGCCGAGCGAGCTTGGCACCATCCCGCCGCCGCGTTCCTGGCGCGCACGCACCGGGGCGAAGGCGTCAGCGAGCAGCATGTGCCCCATGGCGTATTGCATCGGCGTCTCCGGCCGCTGCGCGTTGTGCGAACCGCCGACCAGGAACAGATCGCACTGGCCCGCGGCAATGCGCGCCACCGCGGTGCGCACCGCATCCACGCCGGCGGCTTCCTCGCCCATGAACGTGCGCGACGAGCCGACCACGCCATGCACGATCGAGATATTGCCGGCCAGCAGGTTCGACAATTGCGCCAGGAACAGCGTCGGCCGCAGATCGGTCAGCAGCCGCTCGTTGAGGAAGGCGGCCGGGTTCTCCGCCTTCGGCAGGCCGGACAGGATCGCAGCGTCGACCGCGGCATCCCGCTCGCCGCCACCGGCCGCCACGATCATGTGGGTTTTGGCCAACAGCTCGGCATTGCCCTTGATCCCTGCCGCCGCCAGCGCCTCGCCGGCGGCATAGGTGCCGATGCGCTGCCACGGCTCCATCTGCCGCTGGTCCTGGCGCTTGGGGATCTGCCGCTCCCATTCCAGTGCCACCAGGGGATGCACCATGTATGGCGGAAACGATGTGGTATCGACGACCGGCGCGAATCCGCCCTCGGCGTTCAGCGCCGCCAGATGTTCGTCCATCCCAGCGGCCAGGCAGGACACCAGGCTGGTGCCGGTGATGACGGCGTCGCGACCCGAGGGGAAAGCCGAGCGTTCAGACATCTGTCATCAACTCCGGCGGTACACCGACCCGGCGCGCCACCTCGAACAGCCCGTCGCGCAGGGCCGGGTTGGGAAAATCCAATACGCGATAGGTGATGGTGGCTTCGGACACCAGCTTGCCGCCGGACCTGATCTTGCCGGAGACCACGGCATAGCCGGAGCCGTCATGGTCCTGGATCGCCTCCACCCGGATCACCTGGCCCGGCGCGAGGAAGCTGCGCATCTTGGCCTCGGACACCTTGGCCAGGAAGGCCATCTGGCGAAACCGCAACCCGGCCATCACCAGCCAGCCGCCGGCCTGGGCGATGGTCTCGATCATCAGCACGCCGGGCATGATGGGATAGCCGGGGAAATGCCCCTCGAAGATCGGGCTTTCCTCCGGCAGGGTGCAATCGATCGCGATGGTCCGGGCGCCGAGATCAAGCTCGACGATGCGGTCGATCATCTGGAAGTATTCGAGGCGCATGGCTGGCGCCCGCCTCAGCCCTTGGCGGCGACCAGCTTGTCGATGTTCGCGGCCAGCCCTTCGAGCACGAAATAGGTGTCGCCGGAGACGCCGCCCTCGTTGACCTCCTGGGTCCACTGCTCCAGCGGCATCTTGATGCCGAAGGCCTTGTCGATGGCGAAGGCGACGTCCAGGAAGTCCAGGCTGTCGATACCCAGGTCGTTGATGGCATGGCTGGTCGGCGTGATGGTGGCGCGATCGATACCGCAGATATCGGCGATGATGTCGGCGACCTTGTCGAAGGTGGCGGAAGACATGTGGCGCGGCCTCACTTCAGCGGGACGGACTCGGAAGATGCCCATGGCGGGGCGGGATTGTTGCAGCGCAAACACCACAAGACGCCCCCCAACACAAGCGCCCCGCCCCCCGCGTCAGGCCAACACGCCTCAGGTCAGCGTGAGCGTCACCTCGCCCAGCCCGTCGAACACCACGCTGACATGGCAGGGCCGGTCGAGCCAGATCGGCGGGGTGACGGAGCCCAGCATGACCACCTGCCCGGCCTTCAGCCCGCCAAACACCATGGCGGTGGGCGAGCCGGCCAGCCAGGCCAGGGCGGCGATCGGGTGGCCCAGCAGGTCGCGGCCATGCCCGCTGGCGCGCTGCAGGCCGTCGACGGCCACGCGCCCGGGAATGGCGGCCAGGTCCAGGTCGCGCCAATGGGCCGGCGCGGCGCCGAGGATGGCGGCGCGGTGATAGACCTGATCGGCGATCAGGGTGGGGGTGCCGATGCGGGCGAGATCGCCCAAGGGCGGGGTGCCGTAGCGGTTCTCGACGATCTCGATGGCGGCGAACACCTCGCCCACGGCGGCCAGGGCGGTTGCCTGGTCGCAGGGGCCAGGCGGGATGTCGCGCGCCAGGCGCAGGCCGATCTCGCATTCCGCACCGGGGCCGCGCAGGCTGGCATGGGGCATGCGGGTGCCGCTGGCATGCAGGTTGGCGGCCAGCATGTAGCCGGCGGCGGGGCCAGTCAGGCCGAGATAATCCTGCATGCGCTTGGTGGTGGCGCCGATCTTGTAGCCGGCCGGGGGCACGGCGCCGGAGCGGCGGGCGCGCTCGAACTGGACGGCCACGCCCTGTTCGATGGTGCCCGGGCGGATGGCCTCGGGGATGGCGGATTCGGCACCGGTGTGGCGGGCTTCGTCCAGCGCGATGGCGGCGGGGGCGGGGTCATAGGACATGCTAACGACGGGCCAATTCATAGAGGGCGATGGCGGCGGCGGTGGAGACGTTGAGGCTGTCGAGCAGGACCGACGCCCCTCTCGCTTCAAGTCCGGGCATGTGGATGGCGGCGGTCTCGTCGCAGGTCTCGCGGGTCAGGCGGCGCAGGCCTTCGCCCTCGCTGCCCAGGACCAGGGCGACGCGGCGTTCGGCCAAGGCGGGGCCGGACAGGCGGCTGCCACCGGCATCCAGGCCGATCACCCAGAAGCCCGCGGCGCGCAGGGCGATCAGGGTGCGGGCAATGTTCACCGCACGCAGGAAAGGCATGGTTTCCAGCGCCCCCGAGGCGGCCTTGGCCAGGGCGCCGGTTTCCTCCGGGGCGTTGCGGTCCTGGGTGATCACGGCGGCGACCCCGAAGGCCGCCGCGGCGCGCAGGATGGCGCCGACATTGCGCGGGTCGGTGACCTGGTCCAGCACCAGGATCGGGCCCGGACGGGCGACGGCGGATTGCAGGCTGGGGGGCGCGAGCGGTTCGACCAGCAGGGCGGCGCCCTGGTGGATGGCGCCCGGGCCGAGCAGATGGTCGAGGCGGGCACGGTCAGTGCGCTCGGGGGTGAGCGCCCAGGGGCGCGGCAGGCGCAGCCCGATGGCGGCCTCGCCCTCCTCAGTCAGCAGCAGGCGGCGCAGGTGGCGGGCGGGGTTGGCCAGGGCGGCGGCGGTGGCGTGAAGGCCGTAGAGCCAGAGCGAATTGCCGGGCGCCTCCCGCGGGGTGTGCGGCGGGCGTTCGGTGTAGCGCGGGCGGGCGGGGCGGACGGCGGGTTCGGCTGGCTTGGCGCGCAGGGTGGCGGGGCCGGGGCCGAAGGCGCCGTCGGTGGGGGGGCGGGTTGGGACCGGCGCTGGCGGGCGGGGGGTTTGCGGACGCGGGGTTTGCGAGCGGGGCGTTTGCGGACGAGGGGTTTGGGGACGGGGGGTTGAGGGGCGGGGGCCGCTGCTGCGGTCGGGGGGG
>CAXNGD010000309.1:0-3878 GCA_964201575.1 Acetobacterales bacterium
CATGGCCGAGAGGATCAGGACGATCTTCTGTTTGTGATGAGGAACATAAGTTGTCTCTTGCGCGACCTCCGCCATGAAGACCACGTCTTGCGCGGGATCGAGGCCGTCAAGCGCGCTCAGGGAATGCGTGAGCTGATCGCCGAGCACCAAACGCAAGCTTTTCATCATTGATCCATTTAGTGGGGGCGCGCGTACATATTGTGTGCGCTATTCTCAAACCGATAGGAATTCTTTCATGACAACCACACTTCACGACATCGTCGACACCGCTATCGCCGCCGGTTCGTTCAAGACCCTTGTGGCCGCTGTCACAGCGGCAGAACTCGGCGCAACCTTGAAGGGTGCAGGCCCATTTACGGTTTTTGCGCCATCCGATGCTGCCTTCGCCAAGCTGCCAGCCGGCACTGTCGAAGACCTCATCAAGCCAAAAAACAAAGCTAAGCTTACCGCGATCCTCACTTACCACGTGATGTCCGGCAAGGTCATGGCCGCCGACGTCTCCGGCAAGAAGCTCGAGCCAGCCACCGTGAACGGTCAGGCACTGCATGTTGATGGCACGCATGGCGTGACGGTCAATGGAGCGAAGGTCGTGACGGCAGACATCGCCTGCACCAATGGCGTGATCCACGTCATTGATACCGTGCTGATGCCCAAGGACTGAGCTTTCTTCGACTGATTTGATGAATGCCTAGGGTTTACCCTGGGCATTTTTCGTTTGTGTGCCGACAGATGCCTTGGCCGCGCCGCGACATCGATGTGTCTGGCCATGGCATGCGGGTGTGGCAAGTTGGACGCATGACACAGCCGCAGCCTGAGAAAGTAACCAATCGACCAACCTTGATAGGGGGCGGCCGCAGATGCTCCGTGGCTTAAGGCGGTGCGAGCGGTCGCGCGTTCCCGAGCGCTTGACCGCCGGGAACTTCGCTTCCTTGATCCGCCGCTCGACCATGTGGCGCTCCCGCTCGATCAGCTCGAGTTCGGTAAGGCGCAACAGGTAGCCGGGATGCTCGACGCCCTCGGCGGCGCAACTCCGGGCGACCTTGTCGTACTCGCGCAGGAAGGTCGGCAACTTGAGCGCCTTCAGGTGATGGGCGAGCAGAACCTGGGGCGTGTCGGTCATGACGCCACCCCGGTCAGCAGCTCCAGATACGTCCTGGCCGAGGTGGCAGCTCCAGATACGTCCTGGCCGAGGTGGTGGCCACGCTGGCGCGCGGCAGGTAGGGATATACCGTCATGTCGAGCCGGGGTGGCCGCCGCTCGATCCGGCACAGCACCAGATGCTTCACCGCGTCGAAGCCGATCACCCCGCGATCGATCGCAGTGCGTACGCCGGCGGCGACCTCATCGACCGGAAACACTTCCATCAGTCGCAGCACCTGCACGAACTCGCGCTTGCCTTGCTTGCCCATGCGCGCCTCGAGCAGACGGCGGAGCGTCGCGAACGCCTCGGGCAGCTCCCAGCCAGCCAAGGGCGCCGCCTGATCGAGCGGGCCGATCTTGCGCTCAAGCAGAGCCAGGTAGTGCAGCGGGTCGAAGACGAAGTCTTCCCGCTCATAGGAGCGGACGTGCCGGGCGATGATGTCGGCACCGCATGAGATCACCACTTCGTGGATGTAGCCGCGCACCAGCACCTCGCGATGACCGTAGGCGGTCGGCACCGAGTAGTCGGTGCCGCGGTAGCGCACCAGGGATAGCGAGCTGACCCGGCCCGCCTGCTTCTCGCAGGCGTCATAGGGCGCCGAAGGCAGGTCGTGGAACGCTGCCAGGTCCCGGAGCAGCCGCTCGCCGATCGTCTCGGCATGGCCGCGCAACCGATCGCCGAGACGGCGGCGACACGCCATCAGCAGCCCCTCGTTGAGCGCAGCGATGCTGACGGCATGAGGGATCGGCACCAGGTAGTTCCGCCGGATCAGCCCTACCAGTCCCTCGACCTTGCCCTTGTCGTTGCCCTTACCGGGCCGGCCGAAGCGGTCGGCGAACAGGTAGTGCGACTGCAACTCGTTAAACACACGGGTGCGCTGGCGGCGGCCATCCCCCAGGATGCGGGCCACGGCGATCTTGGTGTTGTCGTACAGGATCGACGCCGGAACCTTGCCGAAGAAGGCAAACGCCGCCACGTGACCGTCGCAGAACGCCTCGGTCGTCTCCGCCGGATACGCCTGCACGAAGCCGGCGTCCGAGTGCGGCAGGTCCATGGCGAAGAAGTGGACCTTCCGTTCCACCCCGCCGATCACCGCCAGCGCCTCGCCGAAGTCCGCCTGTGCGTGCCCGGCATCGTGCCGCAGCGGCACGAATACCTCCCGCTGCCGCTGACGGCACCCCAACACGTAGTCCTTCACGATGGTCAGCCCGCCGGCGTAGCCATGCTCGTCGCGCAGCCGCTCGAACACTCGCTTCGACGTGTGCCGCTGCTTCGCCGGCCGGGTCTTATCGTCTGCGATGATCTGGTCGATGATCCCGACGAACGGATCCAGCTTCGGCCGCTTCGGTGGTGCGTCCCGCCGGTACCCGGGCGGAACCGAGAACACCATCATCTTGGCCACCGTCCGCGGGTCGACCCCGAACCGCCGCGCCGCCTCGCGATGGCTCAGCCCCTCAATCTGCACCGCATAGCGAACCCGCCCGTACAGCTCCACGCCCTTCATCCCCCGCCCTCTGCCAACCGCAAAGGGCTATCTGCTGCCGGACTTTTACTCCGGCGCAACCGGACAAACCCGGCCGCTTCAGTGAGGGAGTTTTGCTCCGGCGCTTACAGGCGTCGCTGCCGTGCTGTTGTGGCTGTTCCGCGCGCATGTCCCGGCGGGACCGACCCGTGCTCCAGTCATCGGCGGCACACCGCGTCACATGCGCGGATGAAGATTTGCTCATACGGCCGCTTGGCCGCTTAAGTGCCCGGGCCGTGAACCCGGGCACTTTCGTTTCTGGGGCAGCGCCCCGTTCTGGCTAACCGCCTGAACCTGCAATAAGAATCGCGAGCGATGCGCGACCACCCTGCCAAGCCCCGCCCGCGCGCTGGCCAAGCCGTGGGCGGCGCCGAGGAATCGACACCGTGGTGGGCCGGCGGCACGCTCGGGGTCGGAGCGGCTGGCCTCACGCTGGCGGGCCGCCCCGTCGCCGACCTTGCCGCACAGCACGGCACGCCGTCGTACCTGTACGACGCCGCGCGGGTGCGGGGGGCGGTCGCCGGTCTGCGCGCGGCGCTGGCGCCGTTCGCGCAGGCGCGCATCTACTACGCGATAAAAGCCAACCACTTTGGGCCGCTGCTCGACCTCCTGCAGAGTGCCGGCATCGGCATCGACGCGTGCTCGCCACGCGAGGTGCGATTGGCGCAGGAGGGGGGCGTCACCGACATTTCCGTCACGGCGTCGTCGTTGTCGCCCACCGACATTGCCGCGCTGGCGCAAGCGCGGGTGCATGTAAACTTCGATTACGTGCCGGCGTTGCGCCGCTACGCTGAGTTCGTGCCGCGCGGCACCGGCGTCGGCCTGCGCGTCGATGCAGGACTGCAGGCGGGCTATGGCGAGCGCACCAGCTATGGCGCCGGCAAGCTCGGCCTCGCGCCGGAGGACGTTCTCCCTGCGGCCAAGGCCGCTGAGGACGCTGGCCTCGTCATCGACACCTTGCATACCCACCTCGGCTGGGGATTGCGGGCCGAGGACGAGTCGGCATTCCGCAACGCGCTCGCCACGGTGGCACACCTCGCCGGGCAGTTGCCCGCGGTGACCACGATCAACGTCGGTGGCGGGTTGGGCGGCCGCTTCCGGGCATGCCGGCGGAAGTGATCGTGGTGACGGCGGCGCACACCCTTGCCGACTACCTGCTCGAGCCGATTTCCGGCGTCTTCCGCCGTTCCCTGCGCGAGCAGCAGTAAGCTTGTC
>CAXNGD010000310.1:0-3865 GCA_964201575.1 Acetobacterales bacterium
TGCGGTGCTGGTGCGCGCCATGCCGGTCGCCCTCGGCGTGCCCGATCCCGCGCCGCTGCTGCGCGACCTCGCCGACGAATTCGCCGAGATGGGCGACGGGCTGGCGCTGGCGGCCAAGCTGGACGCGGTGGTCGCCCGCCTGGCCTGCCACGGCTCGATCCGCGCCGGGCGCCGCCTGAGCGGGCCGGAGATGGACGCGCTGCTGCGCCAGATGGAGGCGACCCCGCGGGCCGCGACCTGCAGCCATGGCAGGCCGACCTACCTGAAGCTCTCGCGCGCCGAGATCGAGCGGATGTTCGGCCGGCGCTGATCGCGCGGCTTGATCCGGATCAAGGTGGGATGCCGCAGCGCGCATCAGTCTGCACCCCGTACGATAGGGGAGATGCGCCATGGATGTTGCAGCATTGGCCGGATTGCGGCTGCGCAGCCAACTGGACCTGGGCAAGGTCTGGCCGGATTTCCTGGTCTGGCTGGCGGTCTCAGTGGCCACGCTGGGGCTGGGCTGGCTGGTGGTGGCCGGCCACTTCTTCCGGGCGGTGATCAACAGCTGCGAGGTGGTCGGCGACGATGGCCAGGCGCTGGGCCGGCTGGTCTGCGACTACGACGTGGAGAAGCGCACCGGCGAGCTGCTGCGCTGGCTGGTGATCTGCATCGCCACCCTCGGCATCGGGCTGCTGTTCTACAGTTTTGCCGCCGCCCGCGCCGCCCTGAACCACACGCGCGTCGAGTGGGACTGAACACCATCATCACGCCGCCCGCAGCACCGTGATCCGCGCCATGCCATGATTGCGCTCGGCCAGCACCTCGCCCCACGGCGCCAATACCTCGCGGCGCTCCGTTTCCGCCACCACCAGCGCCCCCGGCGCAATCCACCCGGCCGCCCCCAGCGCCGCCAGGGATGCCTCGATCAGCCCCTGGCCATAGGGCGGATCGAGGAACACCAACCCGCACGCCACCCCGCGCGGCGGCCGCGTCGCCTCGCCCTCATGCACCACCGCCACCGCGCGCAACCGCGCGATATTGCCTCGCAGCGCCGCCAAGGCCGCCTGGTCGCGCTCGATGAAATGCGCGCGCGCCGCCCCGCGCGACAGCGCCTCCAACCCCAGCGCCCCGGTGCCGGCAAACGCGTCCAGCACCATCGCCCCGGTGATCCGGTCACGCCCGCCCCAGGGCGCATGCAGCAACATGTCGAACAGCGCTTGGCGCACCCGATCGGCGGTCGGCCGTGTCGCCCCGCCCGACGGTGCCGTCAGAGCCCGGCCGCGCCAGTTGCCGGCGACGATTCTCATCCCAAGGCCCTCATGTGCTGGGAATCTGCTCGCGCAGCACCTTGGTCGGCACCTCGGCCACCTCCGACCGATCGAGATTGCCAAGCTGGAACGGACCATAGGCGATGCGGATCAGCCGGCTGACCTCCAGGCCGAGATGCGCCATCACCCGGCGGATCTCGCGGTTCCGCCCTTCGCGCAGCGCCACCGTGATCCAGGCATTGTCGCCCTTGCGGCTGTCCAACCCGGCCTCGATCGCGCCATAGCGCTCGCCGCCGATGGTCACGCCCTTGGCCAGCGACCCCAGCATCTCTGGCGTCGGGTTGCCGAACACCCGCACCCGGTAGCGCCGCAGCCAGCCATTGCTCGGCAGTTCCAGCCGCCGCGCCAAGGCCCCGTCATTGGTCAGCAGCAGCAGCCCCTCGGAATTCAGATCGAGCCGCCCGACGCTGACCACCCGCGGCAGGGTCTTCGGCAAACTCTGAAACACTGTCGGCCGGTCCTGCGGATCGCGATGGGTGGTCACCAGCCCGACCGGCTTGTGATAGCGCCACAGCCGCGTGCGCGCCGGCGGATCGACCAGCGTGCCGTTGACCACCACGAGATCGTCCGGCTCAACGAAGGTGGCGGGATGGTTGACCACCACATTGTTCAGCTTGACCCGCCCCTCGGCCAGCAGCTTCTCGGCATCGCGCCGGCTGGCCACACCTGCGCGCGCCAGCCATTTGGCGATGCGCTCGCCGCGCGGGCTCGCGGGCCCCTCTTCCTCCGGAACCTCGGTCGCGTCGCTCACCCGATCGTCGCTCACTTGGCGCACGCGGCGACAAGCGCGTCGAAGATGCGGCGGTCGCCAGGGTCGATGAAGAACTCCGGATGCCACTGCACGCCAAGGCAGAACCGGTAGCTGGCATCCTCGATAC
Organism: Acetobacterales bacterium; assembly: GCA_964201575.1. Taxonomy (GTDB): domain Bacteria; phylum Pseudomonadota; class Alphaproteobacteria; order Acetobacterales; family Acetobacteraceae; genus CAMDGX01. The sequence continues at coordinate 2,189 of CAXNGD010000310.1, forward strand.
CCTCGATCACCCCGTCGCCGGCCGTGGCATTGACCACCGCGCGTTGCCCAGGCGCCCGGACGGCCTGGTGGTGCGAGGTGTTCACGTTCATCGCCGTGCTGCCGACGATGCGATGCAGCAGCGTGCCGGGCACCACCGCAACCTCATGGCCCGGCTCGTTGCGCGGGTTCTTCTGCTCATGGTCGAGCGCACCGGGAACGCTGTCCGGGATATGCTGGATCAACGTGCCGCCCAGCGCCACCGCCAGCAACTGCTCCCCGCCGCAAATCCCCAGCACCGGCATGTTGCGTGCCAGCGCCCCCTGGACCAGTGCCATCTCGGCCGCGGTCCGCCCGGCCTTCAGCACCACCGTGTCGTGCCGCGCGCCGTCGCCATACAGGCTGGGATCGACATCGAACGCCCCGCCGGTGACCACCAGCGCATCGATATGGTCCAGGAACGCCTCGGCCAGTTCGGCATTGTGCGACAGCGCCATCGGCAGCCCGCCGGTGGCGGCGATGGCATCGAGATAGTTGGTGCGCAGCGCATACCAGGGGTATTTCGAGTAGCCGCCGGGCTTCTCGCTATCCAGTGTGACGCCGATGACGGGCCGCTTTGTGGTGTTCATGGCGTGTTGCTACCCCCCGTGGCGAGGCTGAGGCAAGGATGCGATGAGAACGCCGCAACACCCGGACCTGATGCAAGCAGCACTCGACGAAGCGCGCGCGGCCGCCTTGCGCGGCGAGGTACCGGTCGGCGCGGTCGTGCTCGACCCTGCCGGCCGCATCCTGGCGCGCGCCGGCAACCGGGTTGAGGCGGATCACGACGCCACCGCCCATGCCGAAATGATCGCCCTGCGCGCCGCCGCACGCGCGCTTGGCTCGTCGCGGCTGGTGGGCTGCGATCTCGTGGTGACGCTGGAGCCCTGTCCGATGTGCGCGGCAGCGGCCGGGCTGTTTCGCATCCGAAGGCTCGTGTTCGGCGCCTACGACCCCAAGGGCGGCGGCATCGAACACGGCCCGCGCATCTATGCCGCATCAGGCGCACAGCATCGGCCGGAAGTGGTGGGCGGCGTGCGCGAGGCCGAGTCGGCGGCGCTGCTGCGGGACTTCTTCGCCGCCCTGCGCTAGATCAAGCGTGGTAGCCGCGACGCTCCAGCGCCATGCCAATGGCGCGAAACAGGGTATAGGTCCCGGTCATCGAAATCGCCGCCAGCCGGGTCATGCCGTTGGCCCAGACCCAGATCAGCGCGATCGCGGCGGCCAGCACGCCGATCATGATCATCAGCACATCGGCCAGCTGGATCCAGCCGGCCAGCGGCATGGCGTGATGGGCGTTGAACAACACATCGAACCCCGCCCCGGCCACCGCCCGCGCCCCGTTGAACCCGGCGGCCAGGCAAACCGACACCTCAGCGCGCGAGAACAGGGCGGCAGCATTGGATATCCGGCAGGTCGCCTCGCCCACCCTATGCGCCCGAACTCAACGCCATGGAAAACGTCTGGGACTACTTGCGCGCCAACAAACTCAGCAGTCTGGTCTGGGACAGCAGAGGTGGCTCGGGAAATTCGGACAGCACGATAGGTGGCTTTCCTGCCTGACAGCGGCGATGTTGCCGCGGATCAGGAGCGAACATGACGAAGCGAACACGACGGACGCACAGCCCGGGCTTCAAGGCGAAGGTGGCGTTGGCGGCGA
>CAXNGD010000311.1:0-3852 GCA_964201575.1 Acetobacterales bacterium
TTCGTTAAGCGCCTTCGGCTGCGGGGGGCATCGCGGCCCGGATGCAGGCCGCGATGCCCCCCGCAGCCGGAGGCGCTTATGGTTGAGGTCCAGGGGCTCGGACCCTGGTGGGGTACGGGGCAAAGCCCCGGCTTGCTCACCGCGCCAGCGCCCGCCAGCGGGCGACGTTGCGGTTGTGTTCGTCCAGGGTTCTGGCGAAGGCGTGGCCGCCGGTGCCGTCGGCGACGAAGAAGAGGTCGTCGCCCGTTGTGGGGTGGGCGACGGCGGCGAGGGATGCGGGGCCGGGGCTGGCGATGGGGCTGGGGGGCAGGGCGGGGATGCGGTAGGTGTTGTAGGGGTGTTGGGCGTCGAGGTCGGCGCGGCTGATTGGGCGGTCCAGCGTGCCGATGCCACCGCTGGCGGCGTAGACGACGGTCGGGTCCGATTGCAGGCGCATGCCGCGTTTGAGGCGGTTGATGAAGACCTGGGCGACGCGGGCGCGTTCTTCGTGGCGGCCGGTTTCGCGTTCGACGATGCTGGCCAGGGTCAGGAGGTCGTGGGGGGTGGCCAGGGGGAGGCCTTCGGCGCGGCCGGCCCAGGCTTCGGCCAGGGCGCGGTCCATGGCGCGGGTGGCGCGGTCCAGGAGTGCCGCGCGGGTTGTGGCGCGTTCGTGCAGGTAGGTGTCGGGCAGGACCGCGCCTTCCTGGGGGACCACGGCGTCGCCGGAGAGGGTTTCGGTGCGTTCGAGCAGGATGGCGATGGCGGCGGCGGTCAGGCCCTCGGGGATGGTCATGCGGTGCTGGACCGGGCGGGCGGTGCGCAGGATGGCGAGCACGTCACGCAGGGTGGCGGCGGCGGGGAAGAGGTATTCGCCGGCGCGCAGCGGGCCCTGGCTGGCGGTGGCCCAGGCGGCCAGGCGCAGGGGGAGGGGGTTGGCGACGATGCCGGCCTCGGCCAGGACCTCGCCGGGGCGGGCCGGGCCGCCGCGCGGGATGACGACGGCGCGGGGTTCGGCGAGCGGGCCGGGGTCGTTGAAATGGGCTATGGCGAGATGGGCGGCCAAGGCGGCGGCGGCGGCCAGGCTGAGCGCCAGCAGCAGTGCACCGCGCAGTGTGGACAGCAGCGCTGCGCGCAGGGCGCGGGCGATCGAGACCTTCGGGATCAGGCGGCCCGCTTGAAGACGATACTGGCGTTGGTGCCGCCGAAGCCGAAGCTGTTGGACAGGGCCATGTCGATCTTGCGCTGTTGGGCCTGGTTGGCGACGCGGTCGATCAGGCTTTCGCGGGAGGGGTTGTCCAGGTTCAGGGTCGGCGGGGCGACGCTGTCGCGGATGGCCAGGATGGAGAAGATCGCCTCGATGGCGCCGGCCGCGCCCAACAGGTGGCCGGTGGAGGATTTGGTGGAGGACATCGCCAGGCCGCGGGCGCTGTCGCCGAAGAAGCGCTCGACGGCTTCCAGCTCCAGGTCGTCGCCGAGCGGGGTGGAGGTGCCGTGGGCGTTGACGTACTGGATCTGCTCCGGCAGCAGGCCGCCGTTGCGCAGGGCGGCCTTCATGGCGCGGAAGGCGCCGTCATGGCCTTCGGCGGGGGCGGTGATGTGGTGGGCGTCGCCGGACATGCCGTAGCCGCCGACTTCGCCGTAGATCTTGGCGCCGCGCTTCTTGGCGTGTTCGTATTCTTCCAGCACGACGATCCCAGCGCCTTCGCCCATGACGAAGCCGTCGCGGTCGCAGTCCCAGGGGCGGGAGGCGCGGGCGGGGGTGTCATTGAAGCTGGTGGAGAGGGCGCGGGCGGCGCAGAAGCCGCCGATGCCGAGCTGGTTGACAGCGGCTTCGGCACCGCCGGCGACCATGACGTCGGCGTCGCCGTATTGGATCAGCCGCGCTGCGTCGCCGATGGCATGCACGCCGGTGGCGCAAGCGGTCACCACGGCGTGGTTTGGGCCCTTGAAGCCGTATTTGATCGACAGGTGGCCGGAGGCGAGGTTGATCAGGGCCGAGGGGATGAAGAACGGCGAGAGCCGCTTGATCTTGCCGTTGAGCACCTGGATCGCGGCTTCGTAGATCGTCTCCAACCCGCCGATGCCGGAGCCGATCATCACGCCGGTGGCGCAGCGATCGTCCTCGCCCTCGGGCTTCCAGCCGGAATCCTCGACCGCCTCGATGGCGGCGACCAGGGCGAAGTGGATGAAGCGGTCCATCTTCTTCTGGTCCTTGATCGGGATCCACTCGGACAGGTCGAGCTTGCCCTCGGCCTTGGTGCCTAGGGGGACGGTGCCGGCGATCTTGGCCGGCAGCTCGCTGACATCGAAGCCCTGGATGGAGGAAATGCCTGATTCACCGGCGAGCAGCCGGGCCCAGACATTTTCCACACCGAGACCCAGCGGGCAGGCAATGCCCATGCCCGTCACGACCACGCGCCGCATCGCTGTCATCCTTCGTCGATCAAGAGGTCGTCTAGCCCACCTTGATCAGGCGGCCTTCTGCTTCGCGATGTAGTCGATGGCGTCCTTGACGGTGCCGATCTTCTCGGCGGCGTCTTCGGGGATCTCGACGCTGAAGGCTTCCTCGAAGGCCATCACCAGCTCGACGGTGTCGAGGCTGTCGGCGCCGAGGTCGTCGATGAACGACGCTTCCGGCGTGACCTTGGCTTCCTCGACGCCGAGGTGCTCGATCACGATCTTCTTAACCCGTTCCGCGATATCGCTCATCGCCGCATTCACTCCGTTGTGGCCGGTCACGCGTGCCGGCCGGTTGCCTATGATGGATGTTCCGTCTGCCGCGGGTGTTACATGGCCGCTAGCAGGCCGATGGATCACCCGAGGGTGCTGCGCATGAACCCCGAACAAGGATCAGCGGCGCTTAGCATGGTTTCTCCGGCGTCGCCAACATGACCCGTGGCGACTTCACCAACATGACCCGTGGCGACTTCGCCAACACGCCGTCAGATCATCGCCATGCCGCCATTGACATGCAAAGTGGCGCCGGTGACCCAGCCGGCCTCGTCGCTGGACAGATAGACCACGGCCGCCGCGATGTCGGCCGGTGCGCCCATGCAGCCGAGCGGGATCGATTCGGTGAGCTTGGCCTTCTGCGCGTCGTTCAGCGCATCGGTCATCGGGGTGGCGATAAAGCCGGGGGCGACGACGTTGATGGTGATGCCGCGGCTGGCAACCTCCTGGGCCAGCGCCTTGGTCATGCCGACCATGCCGGCCTTGGCGGCGGCGTAATTGGCCTGGCCAGGGTTCCCGGTGGCGCCGACGATGGAGGAGATCGAGATGATGCGGCCCGAGCGGCGGCGCAGCATGCCGCGCAGGGCGGCGCGGGCGAGGCGGAACGGGGCGGTGAGGTCGACGTCCAGCACCGCCTGCCAGTCCTCGTCCTTCATGCGGATGGCCAGCCCGTCGCGGGTGAAGCCGGCATTGTTCACCAGGATGTCGAGCGGGGCGATTTTTTCCACCTCGGCCAGCAACGCGTCCGGGGCGGCGGGGTCGCGCAGGTCGGCGGGGAAGACATGGGCGCGCTCGCCGAGTTCGGCGGCCAGGGCGTCCAGCGCGTCACGTCTTGTGCCGGAGAGGGCGACGGTAGCGCCCTGGGCGTGGAGGGCGCGAGCAATCGCGGCGCCGATACCGCCGGAGGCGCCGGTGATCAGGGCGAGCTTGCCGGTCAGGTTGAACATCAGGGAAGACTCCAGGGAAGATTCTTCTTTATGTGAACAAAAAGAACAGCGGATTCAAGTTTGGGAGCGAACGCCGCCGGGAGGCCCTATAGGATAGGGTGTCCCGATGGGTTCTCACCGACGCGCGCTGACGATTGTTGATCGGACGACGATTGAGCTTCGTTTGCAGGACGGCTGGAGCGTGCGGGCGATAGCT
>CAXNGD010000312.1:0-3846 GCA_964201575.1 Acetobacterales bacterium
CAATCGTTCGACACACCGCGCTGAACCTGCTGTCTGCCGCCAGACCCACCACAAGCTTCAAAAACCGCCGCAAGAAGGCCGGGTGGAACGTCGATTACCTGGAGACAGTGCTCAGAGGGAACGCATGACGTTCAAGCGATTCGCCTGGGCTTGCTTCCTGTCCCCGTTTCGCAGCATGACAAAGCACGATAGACTGGGCGACCGATTCGCAGGCGTGGCGAGCGGCCGCTCTCAGAGGATGATGCGATGAAGTTCAAGGTCGACCGCGCGACCCTGCTCAAGGCCCTGGCGCACGTGCAGAGCGTGGTCGAGCGCCGCAACACGATCCCGATCCTGGCCAACGTGATGATTGCCGTGCGCGACGGCAAGCTGACCCTGACCGCGACGGACATGGAAATCGCCATCGTCGAGGACGTGACGGCCGACAGTTCCCGCAATGGCGCCTGCACCGCGCCGGCCGCCACGCTGTACGAAATCGTCCGCAAGCTGCCCGATGGCGCCCTGGTGGAATTGGATTGCCCGGGCGGCGATGCCCCGCTCGCCCTGCGCGCCGGGCGCTATGCCACCAGCCTGGTTGTGCTGCCGACCGACGATTTCCCCTCAATGACCGCCGGCACCCTGCCGCACAAATTCGTCCTGCCCGCCCAGACCCTGCGCAGCCTGATCGACCGGACCCGCTTTGCCATCTCCACCGAGGAGACGCGCTACTACCTGAACGGCATCTACATCCATCAGACCGAGGCGGATGGGGTGAAGGTGCTGCGCGCGGTGGCCACGGACGGGCATCGCCTCGCCCGGGTGGAGGAGCCGCTGCCGGAAGGGGCAGGCTCGATGCCCGGCGTCATCGTCCCGCGCAAGACCGTCGGCGAATTCCGCAAGCTGCTCGATGAGATCACCGGCGATGTCGAGGTGGCGTTGTCGGACACCCGCATCCAGTTCCGCATCGGCACCGTGACCCTGACCAGCAAGCTGATCGACGGCACCTTCCCCGAATACGAGCGGGTGATCCCGCGCGACAACGACAAGGTGCTGCGCGTCGGCCGCCAGGATTTCGCCGAGGCCGTCGCCCGCGTCGCCGCCATTTCGTCCGAGCGCTCGCGGCCGGTGAAGATGTCGCTGGCGCGCGACCTGCTGGTGCTCTCCGCCTCCAGCCCGGAACAGGGCACCGCCAGCGAGGAGCTGGACGGCGACCGGGTCAAGTACGAAGCCGGCCCGCTGGAGATCGGCTTCCAGGCGCGCTACCTGAACGATATCACCGACCAGATCAGCAATGTCGTCGAGTTCCGCTTCTCCGACGGCGCCGCCCCCACCGTGGTGCTCGACAGCGCCGATGCCAGCGCGTTGTACGTGCTGATGCCGATGCGGGTCTGATCCCGCCCACAATGCCGTACCGAGGCGGATGATGGCCGGCCAGCCGCGGCTGCGCCTGACGCGCCTGTCGCTGACGGGATTTCGCAACTACGCCGCCCTGACCTGGCGGCCACAAGCGCCGATCTGCGTCCTGTTCGGCCCAAACGGCAGCGGCAAGACCAACCTGCTCGAAGCGATGTCGCTGCTCGTCCCCGGCCGCGGCCTGCGCGGCGCGCGCATCGGCGAACTGCAGCAGATCGGCGCGCCCGCCTGGGCGGTGGCCGCCCGGTTCGAAACGCCGGACGGCCCGCTGGACATCGGCACCGGCTCGCCCGCCGAGAGCCGCAGCGAACGCCGCGCCTTTCGCCTGGATGGGACACCCCCGCGCAGCCAGGCGGCCGTCGCCGCCCGCGTTGCCGCCGTCTGGCTCACCCCGCAAATGGACCGGCTGTTCCAAGAAGCCGCCGGCGGCCGCCGCCGCTTCCTCGACCGGCTGGTCTACGCCCTGGAACCCGGCCATGCCCGCGAAGTCGCCGCCCACGACACCGCCATGGTCGGCCGCAACCGCCTGCTGGCCGAAGGGCGGCGCGACCCCGCCTGGCTCGGTGGACTGGAGGACGCAATGGCGCGCCATGCCGTGGCCGCCACCGCCGCGCGCATGGATGTGGTGGCGAGGCTGAACGCCGCCCCGCCCGCTGGCGCGTTCCCCGCCGCGCGCATGGTCCTCGAATGCCCGATTGCCGCGCGACTGGCCGCTGAGCCCGCCCTGGCGGTCGAGGACTGGCTCCGCGCCGACTTCGCCGCCCAGCGCGCCAGTGACGCCGCCCAGGGCTCGGCCGCCCTCGGTGCCCACCGCAGCGACATGGGGCTGATGGATGCCGCAACCGGACTGCCGGCCGCCCTGGCCAGCACCGGCCAGCAGAAGGCATTGCTGATCGGGGTGATCCTCGCCCATGCCGGGCTGTTGACCGCCCAACGTGACTACGCCCCCCTGCTGCTGCTGGACGAGCCCACCGTCCACCTGGACCAGGACCGGCGCGCCGCCCTGTTCGACGCCCTGCTACTCCTGCCCGCCCAGGTATTTCTCACCGGCACCGACAAGGACAGCTTTGCGCCCCTGACCAGCGACGCCGAGATGCTGCGGACCACCGGCGACGGGCTGGAACAAGACAAGCAAGCCTCCGGCGGCGTCGTGCGCAGCACGCTTCCGCATGACGGGCCGTAGGCCCTTTGATCCCATGACTTTGCACCGGGCTTCGACGACCACCAGCCGCCCAAATGGATGGGGTCAAGGGGCCTCGGCCCCTTGCCGCCGGAGGCTTGCTGACTGGCCAAACCCAAGGAAATCCATTATGTTGCCGCCAATTCCATCACACCCTGGAGCACAATTTCGGCATGAGTAACAACGCCGCGCCGAATCCCGATGGCCCCACCCCGGACGGGGACGCCTATGACGCTGCCTCCATCTCCGTTCTGCGTGGCCTGGACGCCGTGCGCAAGCGCCCCGGCATGTATATCGGCGACACTGATGACGGCTCCGGCCTGCACCACATGGCCTTCGAGATCATCGACAACGCGGTCGACGAGGCGCAGGCCGGCTTCGCCGACCACGTCTCGCTCACCCTGAACGGCGACGGCAGCGTCACCGTGCGCGACAATGGCCGCGGCATCCCGACTGACATCCACGCCGAGGAGGGGGTCTCGGCCGCCGAGGTCGTGCTGACCCGCCTGCATGCTGGCGGAAAATTCAACCAGAACTCCTACAAGGTCTCCGGCGGCCTGCACGGCGTGGGTGCAGCCGTGGTCAACGCCCTGTCCGAATGGATGGAGGTGCGCATCTGGCGCAACGGCGTCGAGCATCTGATCCGCTTCGGCCATGGCGATGCCGAGGCGCCGCTCTCCATCGTCGGCCCGTCCGCCAGCCCCACCGGCACCGAGGTGACCTTCAAGCCCTCCACCGGCACCTTCACCAAGGTCGAGTTCGAATACGCCGTGCTGGAACGCCGCCTGCGCGAGCTCGCCTTCCTCAATTCCGGCCTGACCATCGTCCTGCGCGACGAACGCCACCCCGAGCTGGTGGAGAGCAAGTTCTTCTACGAAGGCGGCCTGGTCGCCTTCGTCGAGTGGCTTGACCGCGCCAAGACCGCGGTGTTCACGCCGCCGATCAGCGTGACCGCGCGCGAGGGCGCCCCGGGCGTCAACATGGCCGACATCCGCGTCGAGTTCGTGCTGACCTGGAACGACAGCTTCCACGAAACCATGCTGTGCTTCACCAACAACATCCCGCAGCGCGACGGCGGCGCCCATCTGGCCGGCTTCCGCCAGGCGATGACCCGCGTAGTGACCAAATACGCCGAGGGCATGGGCAAGAAGGACAGCCTGGCCCTGGTCGGTGACGACATGCGCGAGGGCATGACCGCGGTGCTGTCGGTCAAGGTCCCCGATCCGAAATTCTCCAGCCAAACCAAGGACAAGCTGGTCTCCTCCGAGGTCCAG
>CAXNGD010000313.1:0-3825 GCA_964201575.1 Acetobacterales bacterium
CGATGCAACGCGGACTCGGCGCGGGGCGGCGGTTTTGGTGCTGGGGGATCGCGCTGCCGGGGGGTGCGGATGGGTGGCGCGGGCGCGCGGGGCCGGGACGGGGAGGGTGCCGGCCTGCCAGAGGCGGAGGATTTGTTCGAGGCGGGCGATGATTCGGGCCGGGATGGCGGCGATCAGGGCGTCCAGGGATTTGGGCGTGATTCTCCGACCAGCCCCCGAAGGGGCAGTGAAAGTCAGGCTGGCGTAGGTGTCGGCCAGCGAAGGGGTTGGTTGCGATGACATTGGTCCGCATAATAACTAACTGTTTCGACTAAATAAAGGAATTTTTTGTTAACAAAAAATTTTTGCAGGTAGATAGAGCGGCGCGTGGACGCCTGATGAATGAAGTTTTTTGCTTCTTTTTGTTCACAAAAAGAAGAGTCTTCCTGCCCTTCGGCTACCCGCCCCGCCGCCCGATGATGGCAAAGCGCAGCCGGGTCGAGATCCAGTCGATCAGCGCGACGGTCACCAGGATCATCAAGATCAGGAACGAGACGTACTGCCACTCGTTGAGGCGAATGGTATCGGACAAATGCAGCCCGATGCCCCCGGCGCCGACGATGCCGATGATGGTGGCGGAGCGGGTGTTGGACTCGATGTAGTAGAGCACCTGGCTGATCATGATCGGGAAGACCTGCGGCAGGATGCCGAAGCGGATGCCATGGGCAGGGCCGCCGCCGGCCGCCGTCACGCCTTCGACGGGTTTGCGGTCGGCGGCTTCGATGGCTTCGGAGAACAGCTTGGCGAAGCCGCCGGTGTCGGACAGGGCGATGGCCAGGATGCCGGCGAAGGGGCCGAGGCCGACGACGTTGATCCAGATAAGCGCCCAGATCAGCACGTCGACGGCGCGGAAGATATCGAGGCCGCGGCGCCAGCCGAAATGGAACAGGCGGTTGGGGATGATGTTCTTGGCGGCGAGCAGGGCGAGCGGGACGGCCATGACGGCGCCGAGCAGAGTGCCGAGCAGGGCGATGGCGACGGTTTCGCCCAGGGCGTGGAAGTATTTCCAGAAATGGCGGCCGGGATCCGGCGGCAGCATGTAGCCGACGATATAGCCGAGACGTTCGAGGCCGTTCCAGACGCGCTCGAAGGTGAAGCCGAGCACCATCAGGCTGTAGGCGAAGAGGCCGAGGACGAGGGCCAGGATGGCCGGGCCGAGCAGGCGCTGGGCGAGCGGCGGGTGGAAGATTTCGGGGTGGCGGGCGGCGATGGCGGGGCCGTTCGCAAGGGCTGCGTGGCGCAGTGCGCCGTCGGTGGGGCGGGTGCTCATGTTCGGGCGTCCATTCCGATCAGGGCGTGGCGCAAGCGTTCGGTGGCGATGTCGATGACGGCGACGGTGGCGACGATCATCAGCAGGATGGCGCTGACGTCGGGCAGGTAGAACTGGCGGATGGCGCTGAGCAGTTCCTGGCCGATGCCGCCGGCGCCGACGAAGCCGAGGACGGCGGCACCGCGGACGTTGATCTCGAAGCGCAGCAGGGCGTAACTGACGTAGTTCGACAGCACCTGCGGCAGCACGGCGAAGCGCATCGCCTGGAACCAGGAGGCGCCGGTGGCGTAAATGCCGTCAACCGGCTTGAGGTCGATGTTCTCGTTCACTTCGGCGAAGAGCTTGCCGAGGGCGCCGGTGGTGTGGATGGCGATGGCCAGCATGCCGGGGAAGGGGCCGAGGCCGAAGGCGACGACGAAGATCAGGGCATAGACCAGCTCGGGCACGCTGCGCTGGATTTCCAGCAGGCGGCGGGCGGCGAGCACCAGCCAGCGCCGCGCGGTGAGGTTGGCCGACGCGGTGAAGCACAGCATCAGCCCGCCGACGAAGCCGAGCAGGGTGCCGGCATAGGCGATCAGCACGGTATCGATCAGCAGCCGGCCCCAGCGCTTGTAGCCCCAGTACCATTCGGCGAAGTCCTCGCCGAGGGTGGCCCAGCGGAGTTGCGGCGTGATCGAGAGGATGTAGTTGGGGAATTTGTGGAAATTCTCGGCGAATTTCGCCAGGTCGACCTCGCCGATCCAGGCGGCGAACAGGCAGGCGAGCAGGGTTGCTGCCGCGAAGAGCAAAGTGCGCAGCCGCCGGGCGGCCTGTTCGGCGCGATAGCCGTCGAGCAGGCGCTGGGTGGCGGGGGCGTTGGTGGGCAGGGGGAGGGCGGCCATGGAACGGGCGCGGGGCGGCCATCCCCCCCGGCGTGGGAGGGCGGCCGCCCCGCTTCAGCCGGTCAGGATGACTTGCGACGCAGCGCGTCGATGAACTTCAGCATGCTGGCGGTGTCGAGGTAGTCGGCGTGCGTGACCTTGATGTAGGCCTCGGTTTGACCGTCCTCCATCTTGTCCATCATGGCCTTGTCATTGATGTGCATGTTGTAGAAGGCGTCCTCGATCTTCTTCTTCAGGTCGGCAGGCAGGCTGGCGAGCATGGCGTAGGGCGAACCGGCGAGCAGGTCGGATTTCCAGGCGATGCGGACGTCGGATTTCTTGGCCATGCCCTTGGAGACCATGCGGTCGAAATTCGAGTCGCCGTCGGTGTTCCACCAGTTCATGGCGATGTCGACGGTGCCGTTCATCAGGGCGATGACCGCGTTCTCGTGGCTGCCGGTGAAGTTGACGTTGGAGAAGAAGGTGTCCGGGTTGATGCCGGCCTTGTCGAGGAAGAAGCGCGGGGCGAAGTTGCCCGAGGTCGAGTTGGGATCCACGAGGCCGAGCTTGCGGCCCTTGAGGTCCTGGATGGTCTTGTAGGGGCTGTCGGCGCGGACGTAGCCGACCGCGTAATAGCCAACGGCGCCGGCCTTGCTGCGGGTGGTGGTGAAGGCGATCGCGTTGCCGTTCGACTGCTGGTGGGCGCGGACGTAGCTGCCGGGGCCGTAGCCGCCGATGTGGATGTTGCCGGCCTTCTGGCCCTCGATCACGGCTGCGTAGTCGCTGGCGACGCGCAGGGTGGTCTTGATGCCGGTCTGCTTGGTGAGGTAGGCGGCCAGCGGGGTCATGCGGTCGACCACGCCCGAGGAGTTCTCGGAGGGCACGACGGCGATGACCAGCTCGGTCGGGGCGGCCTGGGCCCGGGCGGTGCTGGTTGCCATGGGCAGCGCGGCGGCGCCGGCGGCGGCGGTCAGCAGGGTACGGCGGTTGATCATGGCGGAAGTTCCTGTGTTGGGGGTCAGGCTGCGGCGGAGATCGGGATGCCGGCCATGGCGGGGGGTGCCGCCAGGTTGGCCATGTCCATCGCGTCGGCGACTTCCAGGCCGTAAAGGTCCTGGGCGATGGACGGGGTGAGTTCGGCGGGCGCGCCGTCGAACACGATGCGGCCGGCCTTCATGCCGATCAGCCGGTCGCAATAGCCGGTGGCGATGTCCAGGTCGTGCAGGTTGCACAGCACGGTGATGCCGTAGTCGCGGTTGATGCGGGCGAGCGCGTCCATCACCACCTTGGTGTTGCGCGGGTCGAGCGAGGCGATCGGCTCGTCGGCGAGCAGGATGTCGGGCTCCTGCACCAGGGCGCGGCAGATCGCCACGCGCTGTTGCTGGCCGCCGGAGAGGGTTTCGGTGCGCTGACCGAGATAGGCGCCCATGTCGAGCTGTTCGAGGGCGGCAATGGCGAGCAGGCGGTCCTCGCGGCTGAACAGCTTGAGCATCGAGGCAACGACGGGGCGCTGGTTGAGCCGGCCCATCAGGACGTTGGTCAACACGTCGAGCCGGCCGACCAGGTTGAACTGCTGGAAGATCATGGCGCAGCGCTGGCGCCAGTCACGCAGGCGGCGGCCGTCGAGTGCTGTGATGTCAGTGCCGTCCCAGGCGA
>CAXNGD010000314.1:0-3823 GCA_964201575.1 Acetobacterales bacterium
CCGATGCTGCGCGACAATCGCCATGACTCGGTGCATCTGTTCGGCGCGATCTGTCCTGCTCGTGGCGTCGGGGCTGCCATCATCATGCCGGCGGTCAACATCGAAGCAATGAACGAGCATCTCCGCGAGATCAGCACGCAGGTGGCACTCGGGGCGCATGCCGGGCTGATCTGCGACGGCGCTGGATGGCACCAGCAAGGCGGCCCCTCGTTGGTGCCCCACAACATCACCTTGTTGCCGCTGCCACCCTATGCGCCCGAACTCAACGCCATGGAAAACGTCTGGGACTACTTGCGCGCCAACAAACTCAGCAGTCTGGTCTGGGACAACCACGCTGATGGGCGCCTCGCTGCCGCTGTTGTCGCGCGCCGTCGCAACCACGGTGGAGTCGCTGGCCTCGCGCATCGCCCTGCTTTACGGACTCAACACCGTCGGCGCGGGGCTGGGGGCGCTGGTCGGCGGATGGCTGATCCTTGGCATGCTCGGCTTCGAGGCATCGCTGCGCGTCGCCGCGGCGCTGGAGCTGCTGGCCGCGGCGCTGGCACTGACCCTGATCCCGGCGATGCGCCGCACCGCCGATCCCGCCGCCGCCCCGCCCTCCGAACGCCAGGTGGCGATCCCCGAAGGCGTCGGCTCGGTGGCACTATGGTGTGCGCTGGCCTTCGCCTCGGGCTTCGTCATCGTCGCGCTGGAGATCGTCTGGGTGCGCGTGATCGGCCAGTTCGGCCAGTACCACGCCTATATGTTCGCCACACTGCTCGGCGTGTTCCTGCTCGCCGATGGCCGCGGCATCGCGGTTGGCGGCTGGCTGGTCAAGCGGTCCCCGGACCCGCGGCCGGGCTTCTTCCTGGCCCAGGGCAGCGGCTTCCTGCTGGCGTTGCTGCTGTTGCTGGGTCTGTGGTGGGTGGTGCCGCACATGCCGTCGGGCACCGACCCAACCTGGCCCGACACCACGCGCCTGACCGACGACAGGCTGCTTTACGGGATCGGCGTCACCGTCCTGTTGATCGGCCCGCCCGCCTTCCTCATCGGCCTCACATTCCCGTTCATCCAGCGCGCGGTCCAGCACGACCTGGCCCAGGTCGGCGCGCGGGTCGGCTGGGTGCAGCTTGCCAACATCATGGGCAACGCCGCGGGGTCGCTGGGCACCGGGCTGCTGGCCCTGCACCTGCTCGGCACCGCCGGCACGCTGGTGCTGCTCGCCCTGGTCACCATCGGCTTGCTGCTGCTGTGGCTGCTGCGCGGCGGCCGGTCCAGCCGCGCCGGCTGGGCGATGCTGGCAGCCGTGGTGGCCGCACTCGCCCTGGTGCCCGGCAACGATGCCTGGTGGCGCCGGCTGCATGTCGAAAGCCCCGGACAGCCACTGGCATGGGCCGAGGACCGGTCCGGCGTGGCCTTCTTCCGCGACGATACCGGCCTGCCCGCACGGATTCGCACCCAGCCTTGGCTCACCGGCGCCAGCCCGTTCTTCATCCAGGGCTTTTCGCAGGGCACCATACCCTTCCTGCCGGTGCACATGCTGCTCGGCGCGGTCGGTCCGTTGGTCCACCCCGCGCCGCACACCGTGCTGGTGATCGGCGTCGGCTCCGGCGGCACGCCATGGGCGGCGACGGTGAACCCGGCAAGCCGCCAGATCCGCGCCGTCGAGCTGGTCGCCCCGGTCCTCACCGTGCTGGGGCAGATCGCCGAGCGCCAACCGGGCGGCGCAATCCAGCGCCTGCTGTCCGATCCCCCGCATCACCCTGGAATATGGCGACGGACGCCGGGTGCTGGCGAACTCCGACCAGCGCTACGACGTGATCGAGGCCGATGCGATCCTGCCCAGGGGGTCGCAATCGGGAAACCTGTATTCGGTGGAGTTCCTCACCCTGGTGCGCGAACGCCTGGCCCCCGGCGGAATCTATGTCCAGTGGGCGCCAACGCCGCGCGCCGTGGAGACCTTCGTGGCCGTCTTCCCGCACGCGGTGATGCTGAACCCCGCCTGGATCATGATCGGTTCGCGCGACCCGATACCGTTCGATCGCGATGCCCCGCTGGCGCGCCTGGCCTCACCGGAGGTGGCGGCCCATCTCGCCCTCGGCCACGCCGGCTGCTGCGACTGGGCGGCGCTGACGCGCGACACCACGCGCCACTGGCGCCCCGGCGACCCGCGCGCCACTGCCCCGCTGACCGACCTCTTCCCGCGCGACGAATTCTACCTCAATCACAAGTAGCGCGCCGGTTCCGCCCGCTCATCCAACCAGCGCGGCGATCAGCCGCGCGCCCTGGATCGTCACCAGCCACGCCGCGATCGACAGACCCAGGATCACTGCCCAGGCACTGCCCAACGGCAATCGGTCCCGGCCCCGCCCGGCGTCATCGGCAAGCTGGCTAGGAGCGGCGTTGTAGTCGGAACGGGCAAGGCTCGGGGGCATGATGGATCTCCGGACGTCTGGCCACGCATCAGTGGTCCGGCACCAACTTCGGCTGAATTCGTTAACGCAATCCTAGCAGCCCGACACAAATCTCACCGGCTGGGACGGACGCGCCGCAGCCATGGCAGCATTGGCCGAATCGGTGCCCAACGCCGCCCATGCCCGCTTCCTGACCCGCCAACAGCGCGGTAGCATCCCCCCAACGCAACTGGAGGAGACCGAAAATGGCTATTCGATACGACAACCGCGTGGCGATCGTGACCGGCGCCGGCGCCGGCCTGGGCGAACAGCATGCCAAGATGCTGGCCGGCCGCGGCGCCCGCGTGGTGGTGAACGATCCCGGCGGTTCCGTCGACGGCACCGGCGGCGCCAATTCCGCCGCCGACCGCGTGGTCGCCGAGATCAAGGCGGCCGGCGGCGAAGCCGTCGCCAGCTATGCCTCGGTCGCCGAATATGCCCAGGCCGAGTCGATCATCAAGACCGCGATGGACACCTGGGGCCGGCTGGACATCCTGGTCGCCAATGCCGGCATCCTGCGCGACAAGTCGTTCAACAAGATGACGATGGAAGACTTCGAATTCGTCATGCAGGTCCACCTGATGGGCACCGTCTACTGCACCAAGGCCGCCTGGCAGATCATGCGCGACGCCAAATACGGCCGCATCGTGGTCACCACCTCCGGCTCCGGCACCGTCGGCAATTTCGGCCAGGCCAATTATGGGGCGGCCAAGATGGCCGTGAACGGCTTCATCAACGTGCTGCGCCACGAGGGCCAGAACTACAACATCAAGACCAACGCCATCTCCCCCTCGGCGCGCACCCGCATGACCGAGAACCTGATCCCGGCCGAGGTCGCGGAGTGGATGAAGCCCGAGCTGGTCTCCCCGGCCGTGGCCTATATGTGCTCCGAGCAGTGCGACTTCTCCGGCGAAATCATCGGCGCCAATGCCGGTCATTTCCGTCGCGTGAAGTACTTCGAGTCCGAGGGCCAATACTTCGACCCGGCCGAGCCCGTCACCGTCGACATGTTCGCCGCCGCCCTGCCGAAGATCATGGACATCTCGCAGCCGATCGAACACGGCATGTCCTCGCGCCGCCTGGCCGAGCGCCTGAAGGCGATGGGCCGCATTAAATAAGTAACCTCGCAGGAAGGAAGCGCTTCTTTTTGAAAAAAGAAGCAAAAACTTCTATCCATTGGCTCCGCGCTCAGTCGACGGGCGCGAAGCCAATGGAGAAAAGTTTTTTGGTTCGGCGGATTCAAGGGCACCTCTAAAAATTCGCCTGGCCCCCAGCCTCAATCTCCGATTCAAAAGGGCAACCACCCCACCCGATTGGATTCCCGATGACCCAGCCCGGCTTCTTCGATCTTTCCCATCGTTACGAAACCCTCGACGCCAAACCCGACCCGT
>CAXNGD010000315.1:0-3813 GCA_964201575.1 Acetobacterales bacterium
GGCCGCCAGCCTCAACGACCGCCCCAGGAAAACGCTCGACTACGCCACTCCAGGCGAGCAGTTTGCCAGCCTTCTCGCTGCCGCAGCCGCGGCAGGAAACACGCCCCCCGGCGACGTTCGCTCCCAAACTTGAATCCGCCAACCAAAAACTTTCATCCGTTCATGGGGTGCTCTTGTCGGCTGTGGTGCCGGGTTTATGGTTGCTGGGTTGTGGAGGAATTCAGCCCATGCCCATTCCCACCGATTCCTGGGTTCAGATTGGTGCAGCGAGCACGCCGGTGTTCTCGAAGGACGGGACGCGGCTGTTCCATTTGCGCGGGGCGGGGCTGCCGCAGGTCTGGGTGATGGACCTGGATGGCGGCAATGCGCGCCAGTTGAGCCAGCATGACGAGAAGGTGGGGCTGTTGCGGCGGTCGCCGAGCGATGACCGGTTGATCTGGTCGATCGATGCGGGCGGGGATGAGTTGCACCAGCTTTGGATTTTGGAGCCGGGCGGGGTGCCGCGGGCGCTGACGACGAATGCTGCGGTGATGCATAACTTTGGCGGGTTTTCGCCGGATGGGACGCGGATTGCGTATTCGGCCAATGACCGCGATCCGCAGTTCTTCGATGCGGTGGTGATGGACCTGGCGAGCGGGGGCATGGTGCGGCTGCATCATGGGCCCTGTGTGATCTCGGTGGCGGCTTGGTCGCCGGATGGCAGCCGGCTGGCGGTGATCGAGGACCATGGCGGGATTGACCACCGGGTGATGCTGATCACGGTGGCGAGCGGGGCGGCGCATGAAGTGCCGCGCGGGCGGCCGACGCGGTATCAGGGGCTGCGCTGGACGGCGGCCGGTGTGCTGATGGCGATCACCGATGCGCCGGATGCGGATTTCCTGCAGCTTTGCGCGATCGACGAGGCGAGCGGTGCGGCGACGCCGGTGTTTGCGCCGTTGTTTCGCGAGGTCGAGGCGTGGTCGCTGGCGCCGGATGGCAAGACGCTGGCGACCATCGAGAACGATCGCGGGTATGCGACGCTGCGGGTTGGGGCGATGGGGACCAACCGGGCGGCGGTGACGGGGTTGCCGGAGGGGATCGTCGCGGAGCTGGCGTGGTTGGCGGATTCGTCTGCGCTGGCCTGTGCGGCGCAGGGGCCGGCCGATCCGGTGTCGCTGTTCATGGTGCAGGATGGGGCGGCGACGGCGCTGGCGGTGCCGGATGCGCTGGCGCCGGCTGGGCTGTCGCCGGAGATGCTGGTGGCGCCTGGGTTGATCGAGTGGGTCAGTTTCGATGGGGCGCGGATTCCGGCGTTCTATGCTTTGCCGAAGACGCCGGCGCCGGTGGGGGGGTATCCGGCGATCATGTGGATCCATGGCGGGCCGTCGAGCCAGACGCGGGCGAATTTTCGGGCGGATACCCAGATGCTGCTGGACCAGGGCTTTGCGGTGCTGTTGCCGAACATGCGTGGCAGCACGGGCTATGGCCGGGCGTATATGGAGGCGGATGAGCTGGGTGATCGCGCCCACTATGTCGAGGACATGGCCAGCGGGCGGGCCTGGCTGGCAGCACAGCCGGAGATCAATGCCGAGCGGATCGGCGTGATGGGGCAGTCCTATGGCGGTTGGGCGGTGAATGCGGCGATCGCGTTCCAGCCGGAATTGTGGAAGGCTGCCGTCAACTATTACGGCCTGAGCGACTTCGCCACCTTCTACCGGAACACCTCGGCCTATCGCCGCGATCACCGGGCGCGCGAATACGGCTTCCCCGGCATCCATGACGACGTGATCGAGCAACTCTCGCCCATCCGCCATGTCGACCGGGTGGTGACGCCGACGCTGTTCCTGCATGGCGATCGCGATCCGCGGGTGCCGATGAGCGAGTCCGACGCCATGGTGGCGGCGATGGCGGAGCGGCAGAAGAAGGTGAAGTATGAGAAGTTCACCTATGCCGGGCATGGCTTCATTCGGCCGGACCATCGGCGGCGGGTCTATGCCGAGGTGGCGGCTTACTTTCATGAGCATATGAAGTAAGGCAAGAATGTTTTTTTTGCAAAAAAGAACCACAAACTTTTATCCACTTGCTGATGGATGAAGTTTTTTTGCTTCTTTTTGTTCACAAAAAGAAGACTTGCTTTCCTCACCCGTAGCGGAGGCGTTCCCATGTACCTGATCCCTCGCACCCATCGCCCGCTGATCATGGGCCGCAATGGCGCGGTTGGCGCCAACCATCCGCTGGCCACCCAGGCGGGGCTCGACATCCTGCGGGCGGGTGGCAATGCCATTGATGCGGCGGTGGCGATTTCGTTGGCCTATGGCGTGGTTGAGCCGATGATGTCGGGGCTGGGCGGCGACGGGTTCTATAACGTGTTCATTGCGAATGGTTCGAAGAAACTGGTGTTCAATGGCACCGGACCGGCGCCGGCGGCGGCCACGGCCGAGCGCTTTGCCAAGGGGATCGAGATCAAGGGGCCGATGAGTGTTTCGGTGCCGGGCAAGCTGGCGGGGATTGGCGCGATGCATGCGGCGCATGGCAAGCTGCCGTGGGCCAGGCTGGTGCAGCATGCGATCGAGTATGCGCGCGATGGCTATGCGGTGACGCACCGGCATCGCGATATCACCCATGATTGCCGGGCGCTGCTGGCCGCCGATCCCGATAGTGCGCGGGTGTTCCTTGGTGCCGATATGGCGAACGCGCAGCTGGGTGCGCTGGTGGTGCAGCCGGCGTTGGCGCGGTCGCTGGAGATCATCGCCAGCGAGGGGTGGGAGACGTTTTATCGCGGCACGCTGGCCAAGGCGCTGGCGCGCGGCATGGCGCAGCGCGGGGTGATGGTGACGGAGGCCGACCTAGCTGCCTGTCACCCTGAAGCGGGCGTGCCGATCAGCGTCATGTATCGCGGCTTCGAGGTGACGCAGACACCGCCGAATTCCACCGGTTTCGTGATGCTGGAGACGCTGAAGATTGCCGAGCGGTTCGACCTGGCGAAGCTGTCGGATGCTGAGCGCATCCATGTGCTGGTGGAGGCGAAGAAGCGCGCCTTTGCCGATCGCGAGCGCTATGGGGCGGATCCGCGCTTCGAGACCGTGCCGCTGGAGCGCATCCTGTCCGACGCGCATGCCGACAAGCAGGCGGCGACGATCAGCATGACGAAGGCCAGCACGGTGGACCTCAACGTGCCGATGGCGGCGGGGGACACGACGTATTTCTGCGTGGTGGATGGCGAGGGCAACTGCGTTTCGGGCATCCAGAGCTTGAACAGCGGCTATGGCTCCGGCGTCACTGCTGGCGATACGGGGATCCTGTTGAACAACCGGATGGCGTATTGGCATTTGGCTCCCAGTCATGCGAACCGCTTGGTGCCCGGCAAGCGGGTGCGGCATACGATGAACGCGCCGATGGTGTTCAAGGACGGCAAGCTGTGGGCCGCGCTGGGTACGCCGGGCGCCGACCATCAGGTGCAGGTCAACACGCAGGTTCTGGTTGCCATGATCGACCTTGGCGCCGATCCGCAGACCGCGCTGGAATCGCCGCGCTGGACCAGCAGCCAGGCCGGGCAGGGCGCCAACTGGCCGCATGACGGCGACGGCGCGCTGACCATCGAGGAGGATTTCGGCGCCGACATCCTGGCCAACCTTGCCGGGCGGGGTCACGTCATCAACAAGGTGGGGCATCTTGGCGGACCCTGTGCGATGCAGACCATTCGGGTGCTGGAGAACGGCGTTCGCCAGGCAGGCTCCGATCCGCGGCGTGACGGGTGGGCGGGGGCGTACTGAGCGGGGAGGGAACAGGCAAGGAAGGCCTTCTTTTTCTGAAGAAAAAGAAGCAAAAAGACTT
>CAXNGD010000316.1:0-3775 GCA_964201575.1 Acetobacterales bacterium
GCCCCGTCATAGATCGCCGCGAGCGCCAGAAGACGACGCGCCTGCGCCGCATGCTTGCTCCGTCGCGCTGCCGCACGCAACGCAAGTGCGTCAAAATCAGATCGAAGGGGAAGCGGCATGGCGAACCTCCGGCGTTCGCCAGCAAGAGACTCAGATCACGCCCGCGTCGGGGAATCCCCCTGAGTCATATTCTCCGGGCCTTGGTATCAGTCGTTGTTGGTGCGCACGCCAATCAGTTGCAGCAGCAGCATGAACAGGTTGATGAAGTTCAGCAGCAGGCTGAGGCTGTCCATCACGCTGCGCTTGCCGGCTTCGTCCGAGCCATGGGCATAGGCATACTGGACGTAGTCGGCCTTGATGCGCTGGGTGTCATAGGCGGTCAGGCCCACGAAGATGAACACGCCGATCACCGTGATGGCGAAGGCCAGCGCGCCGCTGCCGATGAACATGTTGACCAGCCCGGCGATGATGATGCCGATCAGGCCCATGATCAGAAAGGCGCCCATCTTGGTCAGGTCGGTGCGCGTGGTGTAGCCATACAGGCTCATCGCCGCGAAGGTGCCGGCGGTGACGAAGAACACCTGGGTCACGCTCTGGCCGGTATAGACCTTGAAGATGTTGGTGATGCTGGCGCCCATGGCCACGCAGAACGCCCAGAACAGCGCCTGGACCGCGGTCTTGGACAGCCGGTTCACACCAAAGGACAGCACCAGCATGAACGCCAGCGGCACGAACATCGCGACATAGGCCAGCACACCGGGCACATGGCGCACGCCGCGCGGGGTCATCACCGCGGGATAGAACATCTCGTAGATGCTGGGCACGCTGACGATGCCATAGGCCACGATGCCCGTGAGGACCAGGCCGGAGGTCATCCAGTTGTAGACGCGCAGCATATAGGCCCGCAGGCCGGCATCCAGCACGGCTGCGGTATCTGCGGCGCGGCCAACACCCGGGTAGGAGCGATAGTCGGGGCTGAGAGCCATCGGATTTGCTTCCCTGATCAGGCGGGATGCCTGTTGAACCCCCATTTTGGTGAGAAGTCCGCCGGGTTCAAGCGAATTCGGTGTAATGTTTGCCTCGCGCCCGCCTATTCGTTGCGCAGCAACGGCGCGGCCCGCGCGCGCAGGGCGGATTCCGTCCCGGCGAACCCGACCAGCAGCATCATCAGGACACAGGCCCCCACGGTGGCGGCCAGCGTGCCAGGCAGGAAAGCCCAGTCCGACTGCATCAGGAAACGCACCACCCCCCAGCTCGCACCGGTGCCCACCGCGGACGCCAGCACCCCGGCCACCAGGCCGAGCACCCCGAACTCCACCATCCAGGCGGCGCGGATCTGCCCGCGCGTGGCCCCCAGCGTCTTGAGGATCACCGCCTCGCGGATGCGCTGGCGCTGCCCGGCGGCCACCGCCCCGGCCAGCACCAGGGCGCCGCTGACCAGGGTGAGCGAGCCCGTGGCCGCCAGCGCCGCGGCGATGCGCGACAACAGCTCGGCCAGGGTGCGCAGCACATCCTCCACCCGGATGCCCGAAACATTGGGCAGGGCATCGGTGACCGAACGCAGGACCTGGTTCTGGGAGTCGGGAGTCGCGCGGGCCGTGGCGATATGGGCGTGCGGCGCGCGTTCCAGCACGCCGGGGCTGGCAACCAGGGTGAAGTTGATCCCCATCCCGCGCCAGGCGATGTCGCGCAGGTTCGCCACCTTGAGATCGAGGTCGCGCCCCAGCACGTTGACCCGGATCACATCGCCGATCGAAACCCCCCAGCCGGCGGCCAGCTTGGCGTCGAACGAAACCAGGGACGGTCCGCGATAATCCGGTGGCCACCACGCCCCCTGGACCAGCCGCGTGCCCTCCGGCGCCACCGCCGAATAGGTCAGGCCGCGATCGCCGCGCAGGGCCCAGGCGGTATCGGGGGTGGCGGCCACGCGGTCCGCCGGCACCCCGGCCACCGAGACGATGCGCGCGCGCATGCTGGGGACGTGGCGGACATCGGTCACGCCTGCGATGCCCGCCAGCATGGTCTGGAACTGCGCCAGCTGGTCGTTCTGGATGTCGATGAAGAAGAAGCTGGGCGCCCGGTCGGGCAGTTGCTCGACGATCTGGCGTCGCACATTGCCCTGGATCAGCACCACCGCGGCCAGGGTGGACAGGCCGAGCCCGACCGAGACCAGCATCAGCGGCGTGGCTGCCCCCGGCCGGTGCAGGTTCGACAGGCCGAGCTGCGCCCAACTCGTGCCACCGCGGCGCCTGCTGGCACGCCCGAGCACCCGCGTCGCGGCCATCAGCGCCCAGCCACCGGCCCGGAACAGCAGCAGCGTGGCCACCGCCGAGCCGCAGAACCACAGCGCAAAGCGCCGATCCTCGCTGGTCGCCACCACCACCCCGACCAGCAGCAGGGCCAGCGCGGCATTGGCGGCGATCAGCCAGACCGGCGGGCGGGCGCGGGTCTGGACCATGGCGTCGCGGAACAGGGCGGCGCCGGGAATGCGCATCGCCCGGCCGAGCGGCCACAGCGCGAAGGTCGCGGCCGTGAGCATGCCGAACAGCGCGGCCAGCCCCAGCGGGCGGGCGAAGAAGCCCATCACGGGCGGCACCGGCAGCACGTCGGACAGCAGCAGCGTGGCCAGCATCGGCAGGCCGGCGCCGGCGACAACGCCGATCAGCACCCCCAGCCCGGCCAGCGCCATCACCTGGATCAACGCGATGGCGAACACCGTCGCCTGAGACGCGCCCAGGCAGCGCAGCGTGGCAATCCCGCGGGCGCGCGCCGACAGCCAGGCCCGCACCCCGTTGGCCACCCCAATGCCGCCCACCAGCAGCGCGGTCAGGCCGACCATGGTCATGAACAGGCTGGTGCGCTCGATCAACTGGGTAACCTGAGGCGGGGCATCGGCGGCCTGACGGATGCGCCAGCCGGTGTTGGGGAATTCGGCGCGCAGGGCGCGGATCAGGGCCGGGATGTCGGTGCCCGGCGGCAGGTCGGCGCGCAGATGATGCTCGACGATGGCGCCGGGCTGGAGCAACCCCGTTGCGGCCAGGGTCGGCAGGGCGATCAGGGCGCGCGGGCCAAACAGCGAGGGGCTGGCCACCCGGTCCGGTTCGGCGGCGACGGTGGCGCGCAGATCCAGGCTGGCGGCGCCGATCCGGACCACTTCGCCATGGGCGAGGCCGAGCCGGGTCAGCACGCTGGCCTCGACGGCGATGCCATGGCGGCCGTCACGCATGCCGAGCGCCTGTTCGGCGGTCTGCAACGGGTCGAAACCGACCGCGCCGATCAGCGGCCAGGCGCCGTCGACAGCCTTCAGCTCGACCAGCATGCGTTCGCCGCGCGGGCCGATCAGCATCGAGCGCAGGGTGATGATGTCCGACAGCTGGGCGTCGCGCTCGCTCAGCCACGCGCGCAACGGTGCCGGTAAAGGCTGCGAGCCGCCGAGCACGTCGATATCGCCGCCGAGGATGCGGGCACCGTCCTGGGCCAGGCCGCGCTCGATCCCTTCGCGCAGGGAGCCGATTGCCGCGATGGCAGCCACGCCCAAAGCCAGGCAGGCCAGCACGATGCGCAGCCCGGCAATGCCGCCGCGCAACTCGCGGCGGGCGATGCGCAGGATCGTCAGCATGGGATGGCGATTGCGGGGCTCAGCGAAAGTAGCAAGGCCAGGGCTCTGCCGTCGCGGCGCGAAGCCGCGCCACGGAGGACCCGCTGGGGCCGGCGGCCCCAGACCCCATTCGTTGAGCGCCTTCGGGAGAGGGGGGCATCGAGGCCTTGGCCAAGG
>CAXNGD010000317.1:0-3706 GCA_964201575.1 Acetobacterales bacterium
CCCAGGATGCAACCGACTACCAGACGGTCTTTGCCGCCCACCCCGGCGCCGTGGCCGCACCGACAGCGGGGCTGCACTTCACGCCATCGCTGTTGGACGGCCTGGCCGCGCGCGGCGTCTTGCGCACCACGATCACGTTGCATGTCGGCGCCGGCACGTTCCTGCCGATGCGAACCGAACACGTCGCCGATCACAGGATGCATGCCGAACGCGGCACCATCAGCGACGCCGCGGCATCGGCGATCAACGCGGCGCGCGCCGCCGGAGGCCGCATCCTGAGCGTTGGCACCACCACGCTGCGCCTGCTGGAATCGGCGGTGCGCGACGACGGTACAGTCGCGCCGTTCAACGGCGAGACCGCGATATTCATCACCCCCGGCACCCGATTGCGCAGCGCAGACATGCTGCTGACCAACTTCCACCTGCCACGCTCAACGCTGTTCATGCTCGTCTGCGCATTCTCCGGCACAGCACGGATGAAGGCCGCCTATGCTCATGCGATCGCGGCCGGTTACCGCTTCTACTCCTACGGCGACGCAACCCTCCTGGACCTGGCATGACCATCACCTGGACGGCCACAGCGACCGACTGTCACGCCCGCGCCGGCACGCTCCACACCGGACATGGCGACGTTCTGACGCCGGTGTTCATGCCCGTCGGCACCGCCGGTACGGTCAAGGCGATGACGGCCGATGCAGTGCGCAGCACCGGTGCGGGGATCGTTCTGGGCAACACCTACCACCTCATGTTGCGGCCGGGCGCCGAGCGTGTTGCCGCCATGGGCGGGTTGCACCGGATGATGGATTGGCCCGGCCCGATCCTGACCGATTCCGGCGGCTTCCAGGTCATGTCGCTGGCCAAGCTGCGCAAGCTCGACGCCGACGGCGTGACCTTCCAATCCCATCTCGACGGCAGCCGGCACCGCCTGACGCCCGAGCGCTCGATCGAAATCCAGCGCCAGCTGGACGCCACCATCTCAATGGTGCTGGACGAGTGCACCCCCTACCCCGCCACCGAGGATCAGGCACGCGCCTCGATGGGGCTATCCCTGCGTTGGTCGGCACGGTCGCAGGATGCCTTCGTCGAGAGGGAAGGCTATGGCCTATTCGGCATCTTGCAAGGCTCGATCTATCCCGATCTGCGCAAGCGCAGTGCGGACGCACTCGTGCAGATGGGGTTCCCGGGGTATGCCATTGGCGGATTGGCCGTCGGCGAAGGTCAGGAGATGATGTTCTCCGTGCTCGACACCACGGTGCCACATTTGCCGCGCGACCGGCCGCGCTACCTGATGGGGGTCGGCACACCTGACGATCTGCTGGGCGCGGTCGAGCGCGGTATCGACATGTTCGATTGCGTGATGCCCACGCGTGCGGGCCGGACAGCGCGCGCCTACACCTCTCGCGGGGTCATGAACATGCGCAATGCGCGCTTCGCCGCCGATGACCGGCCGCTCGACCCCGGCTGTCCGTGCCCGGCTTGCTCGCGCCATAGCCGAGCCTATCTGCATCACCTGTTCCGCTGCGAGGAAATGCTCGGGCCGATGCTGCTGACATGGCACAACCTGACATATTATCAACGGCTGATGCAGGGGATGCGCGCGGCGATCATCGACAACCGCTTCGCTGCCTTCGCAACCGCCGTGCGGGCAGGATGGGCGGCAGGGGACGAGCCAGGATGACTCATGACGTGGATGGGCTGAGCCAACTCGGCAAGCCCTCGGCATTGCCCACTTCGCCCGAAGAGGCGGTGTTGGAGCGAGTCCCCAATCCCGCACCCGGCGCGCAATATCTGATCCGCTTCGCCTGTCCGGAATTCACCTCGCTGTGCCCGATCACCGGCCAGCCCGACTTCGCCCATATCGTAATCGACTACGTTCCCGGCGCGTGGATCGTCGAGAGCAAGTCCTTGAAACTCTTC
This sequence comes from Acetobacterales bacterium, assembly GCA_964201575.1. GTDB lineage: Bacteria > Pseudomonadota > Alphaproteobacteria > Acetobacterales > Acetobacteraceae > CAMDGX01. Next base: position 1,918 of record CAXNGD010000317.1, read on the forward strand.
ATGGGCAGCTTCCGCAATCACGGCGCCTTCCACGAAGCCTGCACCATGATGATCGCACAGCGCATGGTCGACCTGCTTGGCCCCACATGGCTGCGCATCGGCGCCTACTGGTACCCGCGTGGCGGCATCCCGATCGACGTGTTCTGGCAGAGCGGTGGCCCACCCGCGGGGGTTTGGGTCCCCGACCAAGGCGTGCCGGCCTATCGCGGTCGAGGCTAGGTGACAACCACCCTGGCTGAGGCGATTCGGGCCAAGGCACTGGCCTTGGGTTTCGACGCCATCGGCTTTGCCAATGCCGAGCTCGGCCCTGATATCCGTCTGCGGCTGAAGGAGTTCCTGGCCGCCGGGCATCACGGCAGCATGGGATGGCTCAATGCGCGGGTCGACGAGCGCAGCCATCCGCAATCGCTCTGGCCGGAAGCGCGCAGCGTGATCAGCCTCGGCGTGACCTATGCGCCCGGCTGCGATCCGTTGGCCAATCTCGATCAGCCAGCCATCGGCAACATCTCGGTCTATGCGCGCAACCGCGACTACCATGATGTGGTGAAGGGCATGTTGAAGCACCTGGCCCAATTCGTCGTCGCGCGCGGCGGGGCCGGGGTGAAGGTCTTCGTGGACACCGCCCCGGTGATGGAAAAGCCGCTGGCCGCCAGCGCCGGGCTGGGCTGGCAGGGCAAGCATACGAACCTGGTGTCGCGACAGCACGGCTCATGGCTGTTCCTGGGCGAGATCTACACCACGGCCACATTGCCGGCGGACGCGGCCAGTGGCGACCATTGCGGCACATGCCGGCGCTGTCTCCAGGCTTGCCCGACCGATGCGTTCCCGGAGCCGTATCGGCTGGATGCCACGCGCTGCATCTCCTACCTGACCATCGAGCATCCCGGACCGATCCCCCATGCCCTGCGGCCAGCGATCGGCAACCGTATCTATGGATGCGACGATTGCCTCGCGGCGTGCCCCTGGAACCGCTTCGCCGCCGCGTCGCAACACATGAAGCTGGTCGCACGCTCGGATCTCGCGGCGCCGCCGTTGCAGGAGCTCGCCGAACTGGATGACATCGGCTTTCGAAAAAAATTCGCCGGCTCGCCGATCAAGCGCATCGGCCGAGACCGCTTCGTCCGCAACGTGGCGGTCGCCGTGGGCAACAGCGGGCTGCCGGCCCTGGTCCCCGCGGCCCAGGGCCTCGCCAACGATGCCGATCCCGTCGTCGCCGAAGCCGGTCGCTGGGCCGTCGCGCGACTTTCATCATGAGTTGGCTGGTCAAGCGCAGCTTCACCCTGGCCGGGCACCGTACCAGCATCGCTCTGGAGCCAGAGTTCTGGGAGGCGTTGGAATCGAGCGCCGCGACACAAGGGCGCAACCTCGTGACCCTGATCAGCGAGATCGATTCCGAACGCTCGGCTGACCGGCCTCTTGCCTCAATGCTAAGAGTCCATGCCCTGCGCGCGGAACGTTAACGTCCAGGCAAGGTTACCGGGCTTCAATCCGCGTGGTGGTCGGGAAAGGCCCGCCACATTCCGGAAAACTCCGAAAGAGAGCGTCATGCCCAAGCGTCCACCAACCAGCCGCCTGCCCGTCCGCGCCATGCGCGATCAAACGGCCATGGCACCTCGCCCCAGCCCGCTGCTGCTCTGCGACCATCTCATACCAACCGCCCCAACCTCGGACTCTCGGCTGTTTCCAACGGTGGCATTCTCTGATTCCCTCGTCTCTGGCTGCGATTCGCGGCGTTGAGGGCGGTCATGGGCACGGCGATCACGATCACCAATCTGGCGCACTCATCGTC